>CALMEC010000343.1 GCA_937862675.1 uncultured Actinomycetes bacterium | reverse complement strand
CGCCCCCGCCGTCGTCGACGCCGCGCGCGGGATGATCATCGGGGCCGGCACGAATGCCGACGAGGACGCGGTGGCGCGGTCGAGCGGCCTGCCACGCGACGCCGTCCGTGAACTTCTGCGCACGGCCGGTGTCCGCGGCCTCGCATCGGAGACATCTGCCCAGGACGAGCGGATCCGGACGGCGATCGGCGATGGGGGTCGCCGCCCGCCGCCCCCGGCGGTCATCGGGGAGGGGCTCGGGCTGTCGGAGGCCGACGTGACGGAGGGCCTCCGCCGGCTGGCCCACGACGGTCGCGTCATCCGCGCCGGTGAGCTCTGGTTCGACGCCGAGGTCCTGCGGCGGGCCGTGGCGGACGCCCATGCGGCTCTGGTCGCGGAGGGCGCACTCGGCATCGGGGAGCTGCGTGACCTGTGGGGCGTGGGGCGCCGGCAGGCAATCGCGCTGGCGGCTCACCTGGACGCCATCGGAATGACCCGGCGAGTGGATGACCGACGGCTGCTCCGGCCGTCATTCCGTCTCTCGACGGGCAGCTGAGTCGTCAGAACGGCGTGACGTCGGAACACCTCTGCGACATCCGGGTCTCGCGTCGACGTCGTGGACGAGCGGAGATGCCCCGTGTCGTGTACCGGGCGTTCCCCGCACTGCGCCCGCGTCCGGTGGTCGGCTCTCGTCGTCGGGTTCCGCCCCCACGGTGCCGGGCGCTAGTGTCCCGCGGATGAGCGACGAGACTCCCAGAGCACCCGAACGCCCCCAGATCGGTGTCATCGAACCCGGCGTGATCCGGATCGAGGCGCCGCCGGAGGAGGACCTCTGGACCGACGACTCCGGTCAGGACTACGCCGGCTGGTACTGCGTCCGCACGAACCCCTGGCCGTGTCCCGCCGAGGGGTGCACGTTCGTGGCCACGCACCTGACGGCGGCGCACCTCGTCATCGTCTGGCCGGAGTCCGACGACCCCAATCTGCTCCGCCACTGCGCCGTCGCCCGGGATGTGGGACGCAATCCCAAGATCGAGCAGTACGAGGCCGCCTACGGTCCGGCGTGCTCGTACTATCAGTGGGAGGCGGCGGGCAACCCGGTGCACGGGGTGCGTGCCCAGGAATAGCCGCGGTCATCTCGCGTCCACGATGGGACGCGGATCGAAGGTGACGTTGATCGTGGCGATACGGCCCGCGGCGACGTGCTGCCAGTTCGCCACGGGGATGCGGGCCCCGTCATTCGTGACGAGATCGAACCATGTGATGACGTCCACGTCGTCTGCGACGCGCACTCGGACGTCGATCGAGGACGTGATCCGCGACATGCCGGTCAGCCCGGCGATGCACTCGTCGACGCCGTCGGCCGTTCCGAGTGCTCCGCGGAAGGTCACGTCCGGCGCCAGGATCCGGCGCAGGTCGTCCAGCCGGCCGTCCGTCCACGCGGCGAAGTAGGCCTCGGCCAGCTGACGCGGGGGTGATCCGGTGCTCATCTCTCGTCCTTCCGTCGGGGTCGGTCAGAGTGTCGCGCGCACCGTTCGATGAATCAAACAGATAGATGATCTATGATCGAGAATCACTGGTTATGGAACTGCATCAGCTCCGATATCTCGTGGCCGTCGCCGAGGCCGGCACGTTCACCGAGGCGGCGTCACGTCAGTTCGTCAGTCAGTCGGGCGTCAGCGCCCAGATCGCGAAGCTGGAGCGCGAACTCGGTCACCGGCTCTTCCGCCGCTCGGGGCGTACCGTCGGGCTCACGGACGCCGGCGAGGCCCTGCTTCCCCACGCACGGGCGGTGCTGTCGGCCGTCGACGCGATGCGGGAGACGGCCGACGAGCTGTCCGGCCTGCTTCGCGGGCACGTTCGCCTGGGCATGATCACCGGCTGTGAGATGCCGGACTTCTTCGGCGGCCTCGCCGACTTCCAGGCGCGCCATCCCGGAGTGACGGTGGACGTCACGGAGGACGACTCCGAACGCCTCATCCGGGGTGTGTCATCCGGGCGCATCGACGTCGCGCTCGCCGCCTATGCCGATGCGCCCGGTGCCGGGCTGCGCGTCACGACGGTGATCGAGGAGGACCTCGTGGCCGTCCTGCCGGAGGGGCACCGGCTGTCGCGGTCATCGCGGGTGCGGCTGTCCGACCTTCGGGACGAGCGGCCGTTCTGCCTCTCGGCGGGCACCGGTGTGCGGGCGGCCTTCGACGCGTCGCTTCGCCGTGCGGGAGTGGACGTGGCCGTCGGCTTCTCGGCCGGTTCACCGCGCACCGTCATCCAGATGGTGCGCCGGGGCCTGGGCGTCGCCGTGCTCAGCCTCTCCATGGTCGACGACCCCGACCTCACGGTCCGTCCGATCGTGGACGCTCCTGTCCGGAACCGGCTGGGCCTCGTCATGCGGTCGGAGCCCGGGGCGGCATCGGCGGAGGAGCTCCATGCCGTGCTGAGGGCAGGGCTCGCGCCGGGCTCCTGAGCCGGTGTGCGACCGCGTCGAGCCGCGGGATCAGTCCCCGGTGGCGCCGGACCGCGGCGACCGCCGCGTCGGTGCCGGCCGTTCGTCCGGCCGGATGCCCAGCGCCGACTCCAGCCGCCCGCGGAAGTCGGTGTCCTCGAACCGGCGCCACTCCGTCAGGAACCGGGCGTAGAGCTCGTCGCGCTCTTGGGTCCGCCGTTCCAGGAGCGCCATGATGCCCGGGCGCCGGGCGGACGTCGACGACCTCTCCCATTTCGCGGCGAACCGACGATAGTCGCGCTCAGAGGACGGGCGTGCCCGGGTCGCCGGAGGTGTCCGTGCGAGGAGATCACGTGCGCGCTCGGCGTCGTCGGTGGCCAGCCGCTCCAGGTGATCCTGAAGCATCGGCACCTGGACGTCACGGTCGTGGATGTCACCCAGGAGGTCCTGCATCATCCTGATCTCCTCCAGGAACGGCGTGAGGTCGGCGCGGAACGCGTCGCCGAAGATCTCGATCAGGTAGCGCAGGCGCTTGAAGCCGATCCGCATGTCATGGAGCTGACGCAGCCGCCCGGGATGCGTGACGTCGTCGGAGTACGACCAGACCTCGTCGATGCGCGTGGCGAGGATCCGACGGGCGTTGGGCCGGACCCTCCGCGCGGGGTCGACTCCGGCGACGGGACGTGGCTTCGCCATCAGTCGCCCGCTCGGCGGGGTGTGCGGAACGTGAGCTTCTTCGCGGAGATGCCGGTGTGCTTCGCGATCCATCTCTCGAACCGTCGCGGGAACCCCGACTCGTCCAGGTCGCGGAAGAGGCGCCGGATCCGTCGTCGCTCCCCGTTCCGCCGATCGCGGTACTCCTCGATCAAGGCGATGACGCCCACCTGTTCCCCGGCGGTCAGGTCCGGGAGGAGACGGGACAGCGAGTCGATCGCCACGTCCAGGTCGCGTGCGTGTCCGAGGGTGTCCGTTATCCGCTTGACCTGCTGGAGGTTCCGGCGGAAGCTCTTCTCCGGAAAGGTCGCCGCGAACGCGTCCATCGCCGCGCGCAGGCGCCGGGACGAGACGCGCATCGCATGCAGGTCCTCGATGTCGTCGCCGCGCACCGTGCCGTCGCGGTAGCTCATCATCTCTCGCCAGCGTGTCAGGATGACACGCCCTGCGGCATCCGAGAACCGCGGGTTGGGCGTCAGGCCGGGGACGTCCCAGGCCTTAGCGATGGTCGTCCCCTCGTTCGGACGGCGGCCGGATCCGGAGTGACGCGATCACGGCTTCGCGCAGGTCACGCGCCCGCCGCACGTCGCTCCAGTCGAGGTCGAGGGCGATCATGAGGTCGAGAGCCGCCATGAGGACCACGTCGGTGCTGAGGCCGGTCTGCGTGGCCACCTCGTCCAGCCATCGCGCGTGACGGGGGCTCACGCGGGCGCGCAGGCGTTCCTGCGCATCCTTCCGGCGCGACGGCAGGTCGCCCGGCTGCAGCCGGCGCAGGTGGGGCCCGTCGTCCTCGGACGGCTCCAGCATGGCCTGGTAGCTGACACGGCTCACCCCTTGATCACCTCCTCGGAGCGGCGGTCCTCCGCCAGATCCCGGATCAGGTCCTCCCCGACCTGGGTCTCCCGGCGTGCGAAGCCCACGAAGAGCGCGTTGGCGCACAGCATGTTCACAAGACGCGGGACGCCCGCCGTCTCCTCATGGATGGCGACGGCGGCCCGATCGCTGAACAGCCGCCGTGTGGCGCCGGCGATGCGGGTGCGGTGATGGATGTAGCTGACGGTCTCGTCGCGCGTCATGCCGGCGAGGTGGTAGCGAACCACGATGCGCTGGTCGAACTGCGGGAGCCGCGTCAGCGTCTTCCGGAGCTCCGGCTGGCCGAGGAGCACCACCGGGACGGCGGGGCCGTCCCCGGGGTTGGTGAGCAGGCGGAGCTCCTCCAGGGCGCGTCGGTCCAGCCGCTGGGCCTCGTCGATCAGGATGACCGGACGGCGTCCGGTGTCGTTCTCCTCGGTGAGGCGGTCGCGCAATGCCTGCGCGAGCTTGGGTGTGCCGCCGCCGCGCCGATTGGCCCCCATCGAGGCGAGGAGCGAGATGAGAAGCCCCGATGCCGTCCGTGGGGGATTCGCCACCGACGCGATGGAGAAGCCGTCCCCGGTCAGCGTGGTGCGAAGAGCGCGCGCGAGCGTGGTCTTGCCGCATCCGATCTCACCGGTGATCGTGACGATCCCGCCGAGCTGCGTCAGACCGAAGAGCATTCGCGACAGCCCTTCGCGGTGCCCGTCGCGCTCGTAGGCGAACCGCGGATCGGGTTCGATCTGGAAGGGGGCCTCGGCGAGTCCCCACCAGTCGAGATATGGGTGCCGGGCCGGCCGTCTGGTGGGCTTGTCGCTGCGTCCCATGATAGGACCGTACCATCGGTCTCTCCGGACTGTTACCACATCGCGATAATCCGTCCTCTGCAGGTCATTCGTACCTCCGGGACCGTCCCGCGCGGACTGTTTGCTACAGTCGGCGTCTCGCACGGGCGCCCCAGCGCGGCGCCGGAACACGGACAGGAGGAGCCATTTGAAGGCGACTCGACGCCCGCGTCTTACGCACCTTGGCGGTGCATCTCTCTTCGGTGCCCTCGTTGTCGGGGGAATTCTCCTCGCACCAGGCGGTGCCTCCGGGCAGTCGATCCCGGCACAGATGGAGGCAGTGCGCCACCTCGAGGTCGAGATCGCCGGATATGACGCGCGATATGCACAGGCAAGCCAGGCGTACGAGGCCGCACGCACGCGTCTGGCCGAGGTTCGCGAGCGGATCGCGACGAACACGGTCCAGCTGAAGGTGACGGAGCGCAAGTACGTGCGGTCCCAGGCGGTTCTCGCCGACCGGGTGTCGGCCATGTACCGCCAGCCGCAGCCCAGCCAGGTGGAGGTCCTCCTCCGATCCGGCTCCTTCTCGGACTTCGTGTCCGGTGCCAGCTTCATGCAGCGCGTGCGTCGTCAGGACAGTGACGTCGTCACGACGGCGCGGGAGAACCGCGACGCGATCAAGAGACAGCGCACCCAGCTGATCGCCGATCAGAAGGAGGCCAAGGAGCAGAGCGCGGAGACCCACCGGCAGGTCGCCGAGGTCAACGCGGTCCGCATCCAGCGCCACCAGGTCCTCAACTCGGCGCGCGCCCGTCTCACGACGATGATCGCCGTCGAGCAGCGGCGCCAGGCCGACGCCGCACGGCTGGCGGCGCTGCGCTCCGCCGAGCAGCGCATCAGCCGGCGTGCACGCGATGACCGTGGGCCGTCGACCAGCCGCAGCCCCGCCATCGTGCCGGTCAGCACCACGACGACGACACCCAGCACGAGCACGCCGACCACGACCCCCGCTGCGACGACGACACCGCCCAACGGTGCGCTCTCCGCAATCGCCCAATGTGAGTCGGGCGGCAATGCGACAGCCGTCTCACCGAGCGGGCTCTACCGGGGCAAGTACCAGTTCGACCCGGGGACCTGGAGCAGCCTCGGCGGGCAGGGCAGCGACCCCGCCGCCGCGTCGGAGGCCGAGCAGGACCGCGTCGCCGCACTGCTCTACTCGCAGCAGGGCGCCTCGCCCTGGCCCGTCTGCGGACGCTGACCGCCTGCTGATCCCCGACGGTGCGGTGCCCGGCACTCGGTCCGGCACCGCACACCGGGCGAGGGTCACCGAGACCGTTCCCGCCGGGCCACCGGCCCAGGGACCCTCACCACCCTCCGGGGGTCAGGGCCGTCCGGATCCCTTCGTGCGGGATCGTTCCTTACGCGGGAACACGTCGAGGGTGAGGGAGGCGACCCGGTCCAGGATCAGGACGCCGTCCAGATGGTCGATCTCGTGGAGGACGACGCGGGCCTCGAAGCCGGACGTGGTCAGCTCGGTCTCGTCTCCGTCGATCGTCCGGTAGCGGACGGTGACGTCCGTGGCACGGGCGACGTTGGCCGTGATGTCCGGAAGGCTGAGGCATCCCTCGCGGCCGATCTCGGATCCGTCGCGGCGGACGATCAGCGGGTTCACCATGACGATCGGGCCCGCGGGGTCCGGGACGCTCCTGTGGCCGGTGCAGTCGATGTAGACCATCCGCCACAGTGCACCGACCTGGGGTGCGGCGATCCCGACCGTCCGCGGATAGTGCCGTGCCGTGTCGACGAGGTCGACGGCCAGCCGTCGGGCCTCGGGGCCGATCCCCCGGAGGGGGACCGCCGGGGTCTTCAGACGCCGATCCGGATACCGCAGGACGTCCCGGATCACCGAGCCGGCATCCCGGGTCGGTGGTCGCGCGACGGTGTGGCGGGGAATGCGGGAAGGGCGGCATCTGAACGTGTCCGGCCGTCACGGCGCCGGGCGTCCACTGCCGGCATGCCCGGCGTCCACGACTCCGCGGGATCACCCATCTAGAGGATCTCGTCGTCCGGGGAGGAGACCGAGACCTCGATGCTCTGGGCCCGTGCAACCGGGGTCAGGGTCGTGCGGACGGCGTCCGGCGTGACGCCCTCGGGAAGCCCGCAGGTGATGCCCAGCACGTACACGGGCGGGCTGCCGACGAGGCGGCTGGAGAGGTCGTCGATGTTGACGCCCAGGTCCGCCAGCGCACGGGTGACGGCGCTGACGATGCCGGGATGGTCCGCCCCGTACACGGACACGGTGCACTCGCCGGTGCTGGCCGACATGTCGTCGGGTGACGTGGCGCCCAGCCAGACGGTGAGGCCCATCTCGTCGGCCACGGGCCGGAGCGCAGCGCGGACGGCGTCGGCGTCCACCCCGTCCGGGACGGTGACGGCCATGACCATCGCGAACGACCCGCGAAGGAGGGCGGCACGGCAGTCCTGAAGGTTCGCGCCGACGGCGAACAGCGATTCCGTGAACGCGGCGACGATGCCGGGACGGTCGCGGCCGACCGCCGTGATCGCGAGTTCGGTCATCCCCTCAGCCATTCCTCACGGGTAACGAGGGCATGCCCGGTCGCGCCCATGAGCTCTGCGCGTATCTCCGCGACGGTGCCGCACCGGGCGGCCTCGACGTCGTGGGCGTGGATCGTCTCGAAGTTCTCCTGGTGGGCGTCGATGAAGGCGTCGTCCTCGAGGTTCGGGTAGCGGTCGATGACGCCGCGGACCATCTCCCGGACGCTGTCCTCGACGAACCGCGGGCGGCTGTGGGCGCGGGCGACCACGAACTCCTCGTCGGGGCGCTTCATCAGCTCGTAGATCTGCGAGGACATGCTGTCCTCCACGATCGCGATGAGGTCGTCGGCCTCGATCCGGCCTTCCGTCACCCCGACGAAGAGCGTTCCCCGTGCCCGCTGGTTGTGCGTCGCGATGGGCACCGACGCGACGATGCGCTCGATCTCTCCCGCGTCGAAGCCGTCCGCCGCGAGCCGGGACTCGGCGCGGGCGCGGATCAGCTCCTGCGCGCAGGGACAGGCGTTCATCCCCTGGGCGGACACGCCGACCATCCGTCGCGACACGTCGCCGTTCGCGGCCGCGATGCCGACGAGCCCGTACATCTCCTGGGTGGCGATGTCCGTGACCGGCGTGCGACGCTCGACCGGGTAGCTGGCCGAGATGACCACCTCGCTGCGCACCGCGCCCTGGGACTGGACGACCTGCCGGGCCACGGCCTCGGCCAGCTCCTCGATGAGGAGGGCGCGTCCGAGGACGATGCGGTCGATCGCCTCGTTGAGGGCCTCCTCGAAGCGCGACATGTGGACGCCCTTGTGGTGGGGGTCCAGGTCCACACCGCAGCGGATCTCCGCGTGGAAGAGCTTCTCCGAGTCGCCGTGACTCAGCCGGATGGCCTTCGCCGAGCGGGTGACCCCGGCACGCGTCAGGCTGAGGCGGGTCGTCGGCGTCGACGCCTGCAGATCGGGGAGCTGCGGATCGCGTGCGGTGGTCATGGCATCGGGTTCTCTCGGCGGGACTCCACCGCCGAAGTCTAGACGGTTGATTCCACGGAGATCGCAGCGTGGTTCGTGCCCCCGGCGGCGCGGACACGCCACCGGGCGACTCCGAAAGGACGCCGCCCCGACCATCGGCGCCGGTGGCGCGCCCACTCCCGCGTCTTCTTGGAATCGCACCATCGAGAGGGTCGGATCGCCGCGATGCCGGATCGCGCGGCGGGGGGGAGGCCGGGAAGAGTGCAGGGCGAGGGGAGCAGGGCGAGCACGGGGGCCCCGGGCGGGGCAAGCCCCCGGCAAGGGCCACCCCCGGGGCCCCACTCCGCCGCAG
>CALMEC010000342.1 GCA_937862675.1 uncultured Actinomycetes bacterium | reverse complement strand
CGGATCGCGCGGACCGCTCGCGGGACGCTCCGCAACCCGGTCGTCGCTGTCGCGGACAACGCGAAGCGTGCGGCGGCGGCCGCCACCGTCCGGGTACTCCCGGCGACGGTGGCCGGCGTCAACCTCCCCGCGGTCACCGGCTGACGAACCGGCGACGCGGAGGTACCGGGAGGGCGATCCAGGCCGGATCGCCCTCCCGTCGTCGTTTCTCAGACGCCCACGCGCTGGGAACGTCGTATGGAATTCGACGGCATTACGTCCGTAGACCGTATGCATAGAATCCTCAATGGCTCCGTCCGGAACGGAGCCGATGAGGAGAGTCACCCCCCGTCTCAATGCCCCAGTACTCACCGGACCCCACGAGCGCACAGGCCCGTCTCCGGAAAGGACGGCGCCGGTCCGCTCCAACGGCACCCCGCCGATCGGGACAGATCGATCCGGCGTCGCATCACGGGCGTCCGGGACCCGACATCTCCGCACCAGAGGGAAGTCCCTCTCCAAACGACACTCCACTTCGAGGTGATTGACGATGCACAGCCACATCCTCCGACGACATCAACGACGCCGGTATCTCCCGGTCGCGCTCCTGGTCGCGATACTGGCCGCGTTCCTGTTCGTGATCGACCGCGCCGACGCGGCGGACGTCTCCGGAAGCGTGAACACAGCCGTCTCGGTGAACACCGAGGGACGCGTCGAGACCCCGCCGGAGTACTGGACGTGGCAGACCATCCGCATGGACATCAACTGGTCGGTCAAGTCCGGGGCGACGGTCCACACGGGCGACTACTTCGACGTCCCGATGGACCCGAACCTGAACCCGAGCTCGTTCGTCCCCTTCGATCTGACCGACGGCAGCGGCAACGTCGTGGCCCGGGCGCAGATCATCACCAGCCCGGCACCCGGCACCATCCGCTTCACCTTCACGGACTTCGTTGAGACACATCAGAACGTCTCCGGGAACGCGTACTTCCGGATGGGCGCCCGGTCGCTGACCTGGCCCGAGGGTGTCAACACCCAGGACATCGACGTCTACAACACGACCGTCCGGATCAAGCGTGACCTCGGCCCCGACGGGACGAGCGACTACAAGTCCGGATGGTTCCAGCCGAACGAGGCCCAGGCGCTCGCGACGGACCAGAACGGCGCACTACTGAACCCCGACCAGTCGCAGCTTCGCTGGAGTGTCCAGGTGAAGACACAGGCCGGCAACCCGCCGACCGACTGGACGACGCTCACCATCACCGACACGCCCGCCGCGGGCTCGCACTTCCGGTGCGGCGCGGCGGACCTGAACGCCCAGGCCCGCCGCCGCGACAGCCAGGGCGCCACGGCCGTGAACTACCCCAGCACCTTGGTCTCCTGCTCCGCCGGCCAGCTGGTGGTCACGATCTCCAAGGCCGCGAACGACCACGGCATCTTCTCGTTCGACTTCAACGGATGGATCGACGTCGACGACCAGAACCGGCCCGTCTACAAGGACGACCAGGGTCGTGACCGCATCGGGTTCCCTCCGGGCGGCTGGGCCAACAACGTCGAGCTCAACTACAACGGCGTCCAGTCGGTGACGCGTTCGACCACCGTCAAGCGCGCCGACCAGGGCGGCTCGGGCACCGGTGACGACCTCCACCCCCGCATCGACATCGAGAAGTACTCGGGCACGTGGGACGGCGTCACCTTCGTCAACGGCGTCGCACAGCTGGACCAGGCGGGTCAGCCGGTCGGTCTTCCCGCGGAGGACCACGACACCGCGCCCGGTCGTGAAGTCGCGGCCGGCGCCAGCACCCCGGTGACCTTCACCATCACCAACACGGGTGACGAGATCCTGGACAACGTCGTCGTGTCGGACACGACGCTCACCGGGACGGCGCTCACGAACGTGGTGTGCACCTTCGGCGGCTCGACCACGATGCCGTTCCAGGGCCTGCAGCCCGGTGCGTCGTTCAACTGCACCGCCGTCCTCGGACCGATCACCGCCGCTCACGCCGACCGCGCGTCGGTCACGGCGATCGGCCGCATCTCGGGCAAGGACGTCGGCGACCAGGATGACTGGCACGCGCACCCGGCCCCGGTGACCCCGCCGGTGACGCCTCCCACGCCGCCCGTCACCCCGCCGGTGGTGTCGCCCGCCACGCGGACCGTGCTCTCGGTCCGGAAGGTCGCCCTGGCACGCAGCCCGCGTGCCGGAACGACCATGAGCTGGCGCATCGAGGTCCGCAACCGCGGCACCATCGCCGCGACGAGCGTCCGTGTCTGCGACCCGCTCCCGCGGGCGCTCACGCTCGCCCGTCCGTCGGTCCGGATCGAGCTCACCGGTACCGGTCGCCGCACCGTCACCACGGGCCGGCTCGTGATGAACCGCGGTCAGGCCTGTCTCACCATCCGGTCGCTCGCCGCGGGCCAGACGGCACGCTTCACGATGCAGACCCGGATCTCCCGCACCGTGGTCGGCAGCGTCCGCAACCCGGTGAACGCCGTCGCCGCGAACGCCAACCGCGTCTCGGCCTCGGCCCGGGTGAACGTCCGGCGCGCCCAGGTCGCGGCGGCGAACCTCCCCGCCGTCACGGGCTGAGCAGACCCGTCCTCACGGAGGTACATGGGAGGGTGACCGCCGCCGGCGGTCACCCTCCCGTCATTTGAGGGGAGGGTGACCGCGACGGGAAGGGAGCGCCACGGCGAGACCTCCCCGCATCGGTCGGACCGTCGGCGCGGCGCAGCCGCATGTGTCGGACATCCCCCCGGGTGGTCGCACGGACGTCCGTCGACCACGGGGTGGCGGAGAGCCCGCTGCGACCATCCGCGCATCGCCCGTGCAAGCGCTCTCCGTGATCGCGCCCGACAACGACGACCTCCCCATTCGTCGAGCTCCCACCTGGGCGAACGGGGGGTATTAGCTCAGAAAAGGGATGGAATTACATGAAGAATCCTAGAACTTCATGGTCGATCGTGATTCCCTCTCCGTGAGAGCTCGGATGCTCCACAGAACCCGCGATCCATCGAGGTGTCGTCATGGACTCCAACGTCCGGAGAGATCACGTATTCCGAACCCGCACCATCGCCATCCTCCTGGCCGTCGTCGCGGCCTGCGTGGTCTTCACGCAGCGGGCCGCAGCAGCGACGGACGTGACGGCGAAGGTGACCACGCAGATCAACGTGGTCACCGACGGACACGACGGAGACCCGCCCGAATTCGACGCATGGGACCTCGTGCGCATGGAGATGGCCTGGGCGGTCAAACCCGGGCAGACCGTCACCGCGGGTGATTACTTCACCGTCCCGGTCGACCCGAACCTCGACGCCAGCGCGTTCGTCCCGTTCGACCTCACGGACCCGAGCGGGGAGGTCGTCGCACGCGCCACGATCGACGCCGGTTCGTCCCCCGCACTGATCCGGTTCACGTTCACGGACTTCGTGGACACCCACATCGACGTCTCGGGCTCCGCGTTCCTCGAGATGTGGATCAAGCAGAGCGTGATCCACACGGACCAGCCGTGGACCGAGATCGAGGTCTACGGAACCCGGCTGCGGGTCTTCCCCGACCTCGGACCGGACGGCAAGGGCGACTACAAGTACGGCTACTGGCGGGGCAACGAGGGAACCCTCCTGGAGCGCGACGAGAACGGAGCACTGGTGAACACCGGCGCCCCGCAGATCCGCTGGGGGATCGAGCTCCGGACCCAGGTCGACGGGAAGAACTGGACCACCGTGACCGTCGTCGACACACCGCAGACCGGCAGCGCGTTCCGCTGCCCGCTGACGTACCGCGACACCGTCAACGTGGTGCGTCGTGACCACCAGGGCGCGCAGCCCGTCTCCGTCCCCGCGAACCAGGTGACGATCACCTCGTGCGCCTCCGATCGCGTCGAGCTGACGATCACCAAGCCGGAGACCGACGCCGGCATCTTCACCGTCTACATGGACACCTGGATCACCACGGACTCCGCCGGACGCCCCGTCTACACCGCCGGAGGCCAGCAGTACGTCGGGTTCCCGTCGAACGGATTCGGCAACACGGCGACGATCGACTACGCGGGCATCAAGAAGGTCACCCGGCAGACGGTGCTGACCCGCCTCAACCAGGGCGGAGAGGGAAGCGGTACCGCACTGGCACCGAGGATCGACATCGAGAAGTACTCGAGGACCTGGGACGGAGTCCGTTTCGTCGACGGCGTGCCGCAGCTGGGCCCCGACGGCCAGCCGACCGGCCTGCCCGCGCAGGACTTCGACTCGGCCCCCGGCCTCGAGGTCCCGACGGGTGCCACCACACCGGTGACCTTCACCATCACCAACACCGGCAACGAGATCCTCGACAACGTCTCCGTCTCCGACCAGACCCTGACCGGGGCGGCCCTGACGGACGTCGTGTGCACCTTCGGAGGGTCGACGGCGATGCCGTTCCACGGGTTGCGCCCCGGGAAGTCGTTCACCTGCACGGCAACCCTGGCACCGATCATGGAGGCACACGCCGACCGCGCGACGGTCACCGCCACGGGACGCATGACGCGCACGCCCGTGAGCGACCGTGACGACTGGCACGCACACCCGGCTCCCGTGACCCCTCCGGTCACTCCGCCGGTCACGCCCCCGGTGACCCCCCCGGTGACCCCGCCGGTGACCCCGCCGGTCACACCCCCCACCACACGGACCGGGCTGGCGGTCCCCCAGGGCCCCCCCACCCCCCACCCCACCGCCCGCCAGACCCTGATCTGGCGCATCGAGGTCCGCAACCGCGGCACGATCGCCGCGACGAACGTCCGGATCTGTGACCCCCTGCCCCGCGCGCTCACCCTCTCGCGCGCCACGGTCCGCATCGACCTGACCGGCAGGGGCCGCACCACACGCACCACGGCACGGATCACGATGGTCCGCGGCCAGGCCTGCGTGACGGTCCGGACACTCGCGGCCGGCCAGACGGCCCGGTTCACGGTGCAGACGCGGATCGTGCGGACCGCCCGCGGCACGCTCCGCAACCCCGTGACCCCCGTCGCCGCCAACGCCAACCGCGTCAGCGCCACCGCACGCGTCACCGTCCGGCCCGCCGCGGTCGCCGGCGTGGGGCTCCCCGCCGTCACCGGCTGACCGGGTTCCGTCCGGGACGGCGGGTCGGGAGGGCGGTCGTCAGGGCGACCGCCCTCCCGGCGTCTCGGGGCACGGTGACGACCGTCGGTCGGGCCCGGGTCATCGGGACCACCCGGCTT
>CALMEC010000341.1 GCA_937862675.1 uncultured Actinomycetes bacterium | reverse complement strand
GCTCTGGCCGCGCCCGGCGACGGCCGCCCGTGGTGGGCGGGGCGTGCCGGCGGCCCCGCCGCCTTCTGCCCCCTGATCTACCCCGGTCTACTCGAGCCGGTGATCGCGGCGCGGCTGACGGAAAACACAGCGCCTATTGGATCGGTCGCGCCGGTTCGGCCATCGCCAAGGCGGAAGCGATCCTTGCCGGCGCCCGTGATCCCGCTCCTGACGCACCGATGCCGCGGCCGCACATCCTCCTCTCCTTCGACGAGAGCGAGGTGCGCACCACGATCGCGCAGATCATCGCCGGCGACGAGACCGAGGCGCTCGCGGCCTTCGCCGCGGATGAGATCATCGTCCCCGACACCGCCGAGGCGATCGTCCCGGTCACGGCCGAGGGGTCCTGGACGGTGCCCGCCGTCGAGTTCGAGACGCAGGCCGTCACCGGACACTCCGCGGCTGCGCTCCCCCAGGCCGCGGTCGGTCTGGAGCACGACGACCGGCCGGAGCTGCGTCCGGAGTTCGAGCCGTTCCACCACCTGCCGGCGGGCGAGTCGTCGCACGCGGGCCAGGTCGACGAGATCGCACCCGAGCCCGTGGCGTTCGTCGACCCCGAGCGCGCCGTCGCGTCACCGCAGCCCGGGATCCCGGCCGTCGGCGGGGAGGCGCCGTCGATGACGGGCGAGGTCGCCGTCCCGATGACGTTCGATCCGTCGCCGGTCGCCCCGGCCGTCGGGGAATCGTGGGATGATCTGCCGGCTGTGCCGCAGAACACGACCTCGTCCCTCCCCGCGAACCCGACCGTCGAGTCGTACCTGAACGATGTCGTCCACCCGGAGCCGCCGGTCACGGCCGCGGACGTCCCGGGTCCGCGCCGCCGGTGGGCCGACATGTCGCCGACCGCGGCCGGTGCGGCTGCACCCCTCAGTCCCAAGGAGCGGTGGGAGCGCCTCGAGCCGACCGCCGACGGCACCTCCCGTGCGGTGACGGCCCTGCCGCTCGACGAGGTGAGCGCGCGACGCGGTCGCTTCGCCCTCGGCGGATACGCGATGGCGCCCGGCCAGGAGATCGTCAGTGGCGTGACCTACCGTTCGGAGGTCATCCCGCCGCCCAGCCGCTGGCTCCTCGGGCCCGCGACCGGCCCGGTTCCGGCCGGGACCCTCGTCCTCACCGTCGAGGGACTCGTCAACTGCACCGAGCGCGACATCGAGGTCGTGATGGAGCCCGGTTTCGCGCCCACGGGGGATGGATTCAGCATCCGTCTCCGGGCGTCGGGTGCCGGCTCCTTCGCCGCCAGCGGCAGCTACGAGATCCACTGACGCGGGCACGACCGTGACCGACCATCCGGGGCGGTGGAGACACTCCGCCACCCCGGATCGGAACCGGTCATGACACGGCGCGCGGACGGCCGAGTCGCGGCGCGTGCTTGCTAGCCTCGTCCCCCATGGGCTACGGGGAACGACGAGAGACGATCGCGCGTGTACGACAGATCGCCGAGATCGCCGCGCGGAACGGATTCGGCTTCCTCCTCCACAGCCGCGGCGCCCGCCGCCGGGTCGACGAGGCACCGCTGCAGGGCAGCCGCGGTGAGCGTCTGGCGAACATGTTCGACGAGCTCGGACCGACGTTCGTCAAGTTCGGTCAGATGCTCTCGACGCGTCCTGACCTCCTGCCCCCGGACGTCGTCATCGAACTGCGCCGTCTGCAGGACCGCGTGCAGCCGTTCGACTGGGACGTCGCCAAGGGCGTCATCGAGACGGAGATCGGCCCGATCGACGAGAGGTTCGCCTCGATCGACGAGACGCCCATCGCCGCCGCGAGCATCGGACAGGTGCACGGGGCGACGCTCCTCGACGGGCGCGAGGTCGTCGTCAAGGTGCAGCGACCGGACGCCGCCGACACCATCACCGCGGATCTGGCGCTCCTCGAGCACATCGCCCGGGTCGCGAAGTCTCGTGTGAAGCGCCTGCGCTTCGTCGACACGGTCGCCGTGGTCGCGGAGTTCCGTCGCGCCATCCTCCAGGAGCTCGACTACCGCATCGAGGCGCGCAACATCGAGGCCACCCGGCACAGCTTCGAGGACGACGAGCACGTCGTCATCCCCGAGGTCGTATGGGACGCCACCACCACACGCGTCCTCGTCATGGAGCGCATCGACGGGCCGACCCTCAACAAGGTCGACCTGGACGAGTGGTCCGCCGAGGACCGGCGCAGGCTGGCCAGCCGGATCAGCGAGACCTGGATGACCATGGTCTTCGAGAACGGGAACTTCCACGGCGATCCCCACCCGGCCAACATCGTGGTCCGGGGGCCGGACCAGATCGGGCTGGTCGACTTCGGTATGGTCGGACGTCTCTCCGTGGAGGACCGCCAGGCCGCCATCCATCTCTTCCTGGACCTCGTCGACCAGCGGATCGACCGGCTGCCCCGCCGGCTGCGCGACATCGGCCTGCGCTATCCCGTGGAGCGAGAGGACGAACTGCGTGATCAGCTCGGGATCATCATGCAGCGCTACTGGGGCGTGACGCTCGAGAACCTCGACGTCCGCGAGCTCCTGCGCGACATCATGCAGACGGTCTACCAGCTCGGGATCCGCATGCCGCCGCGCTGGATCGTGCTGGACAAGACGCTGGCGACCCTGTCCGGCGTGGCGATGGACATCGCACCGGACTTCAACGTCTTCGAGACCGCGCGTCCGCACGCCCGCCGGCTCATGATGAACCGCTACCGGCCGGACGCCATGGCGAGCCGTCTGCGCAACCGCGGCGACCGCTATCGCGACGCCCTGATGGAGCTCCCGTTCCAGGTCCACGACCTCATGGACGAGCTGCGCGAGGGGGAGCTCAAGATCGCGATCCAGCAGGAGGGGTTCACCGAGTCCACCGAGCGTGCCCTGGGCGCCAGCAACCGGTTCGCGATGGCGATCCTCGCGTCCGCCGTGTTCCTCGGCTCCGCGCTCCTCGGTTCCTTCCTTGACTCCGGCCCACATCTCATGGGCATCAATGTGCTGGCACTGCCGGGGTTGATCATCGGCGCCGTGCTCACGGCCGTCGTGCTGGTCGGGGTGCTGCGAACGGGACGCTGGTAGTGGCATGGGCGGCCACCCGCGTCCCGTTCGATGACGTCGAGCGCCTGCGCATCGCCCTCGACTGTCCGGAGGCGATGGCGTGGGTGCTGGTGCGGCGCGGCCTGTCCGATCCGGACGAGGCCCGGGCCTTCCTGACGTCCGAGGGGGACCTGGACCCCCCGGAGGCGATCCCGGGAATCGCGGAGGCCGCGGAGCGCCTCGTGCGCGCGGTCCGCCGCGACGAGCGGATCGTCGTCCACGGCGACTACGACTGCGACGGGATCTGCTCCACCGCCATCCTGCTCAGTGCGCTCACCGCCCGGGGGGTCCGCGCCCGGCCGTTCCTGCCCAGCCGCTTCACAGACGGTTACGGCGTCAACCTGGCCACCGTCGAGCGCATCGCGGAGGAGGGGTGCGATCTCCTCGTCACCGTCGACTGCGGCACGACAGCCGTGGAGTCGCTGACGCGCGCCGCCGAGCTCGGGATCGAGAGCATCGTCTGCGACCACCATCTGGCGGGCGGCGTCCGCCCTCCGGCGATCATCGCGAACCCGGCGCTCGGACACGGATCCGACGCGCTGCCCGCGGCGGCCGGCGTCACGTTCAAGCTGGTGCAGGCGATGAACGCACGGCTGGACGGGGACCGGCTGGGGCCGCCCGACGACGCAGGGATCGATCTCGTCGCCCTGGCGACCGTCGCGGACGCCGTCCCCCTCGTCGGTGAGAACCGGCGTCTGGTGGCACGGGGGCTCGCCTCGATCCATACGGCGCCCCGCCCGGGCATCGCCGCGCTGTGTGCCGCCTCCGGCGTCTCGCCCCGCAACCTGACGGCGCGCGACCTCGGGTGGAATCTGGCCCCCGCGATCAACGCGTCGGGCCGGATGGCGCATCCGGAACGGGCCCTGGAGGTGCTTCTCGGGGAGGACGCCCCGGCGACCATGGCGCGCGCGAAGGCGCTCTGGGACCTCAACATGGAGCGCCGTGAGGTCGAGCAGCGCGTCACCGCGGAGGCCATCGCGATCATCGAGGCGTCGGACGACGAGGTGCGGGAGGCCCCCGCGCTCGTGGTCAGCGGCGACGGATGGCACGAGGGGGTGGTGGGCATCGTGGCCTCACGCCTCGTCGAGCGGTTCGGGAGGCCCGCCATCGTCGTCAGCGTCACGGACGGGGTGGGGAAGGGGTCGGGGCGGAGCGTCCCCGGCGTCGATCTGCACGCCCTCGTCGCGGGGGCGGCCGGGCGTCTGGAACGCTGGGGCGGACACGCCGGTGCCATCGGACTCCAGCTGGCCGAGCATCATGTGCCGGACTTCCGGCGGGACCTGGTGGCGGTCGCACAGAGCGTCGCCGCGACGATCGCCCATGCCCGGGTCTGGGCCGTGGACGCCGTGGTGGGTGCATCGGACCTGTCCCTCGGGGTGGCGGAGGCCCTCGACGCGATGCAGCCGTTCGGGACGGGGAACCCGGACGTGCGTTTCGCGGTGCCCGCCGCCGTGATCGAGAACGTCGGCACGATCGGCGCGGACCGCCAGCACCTGCAGCTTCGTCTGCGCGTGGGCGGGGCGTTCACGCGTGCCATCGGCTGGCGGCAGGGGCGGCGTGGCACCTCACTGACCGTCGGGGCGCGCGGGGACGCCGTCGTGCGGCTGGAGGTCGAACGCTGGCAGGACATGATCGGACCGCGGGTCACGCTCGACTCCCTCGACACCCTGGACGCCGGAACCCGGTCGGTTCCCCAGGGGACGGAGGAGGTCCGGGTGACCGGGGACCGGATCCTCGCGGTGCCCGCAGAGCGGGAGCCGACGCCGGCCGGACCACCGCGCGGCGTGCGCGACCTGCGTGATCGCGGCGTCGCCCTCGCCACGGTGGCCGCCCTGGCCGGCGCGGACAACGGCGTCGTGATCGTGACCGCCGACGTGGCCGGACGCCGCGTCATCATCGACGATCTCCTGCGTCCCGAGCGACTCGGCGTCGAACGCGGACTCGTCATCGACTCGCGCCGGGACGCCGACACCGCCTCGCTCGCAACCGTGACGTGGGCCGACGCGTCGACCATCGCCCTCGTCGACTACGACGCCCTGCCTCGGCTCGAGCTCCCCGGAACCCTTCACATCGTCGCCCTGGACCCTCCCACGAGCCCGTCGGCGGCACTCTGGCTGCGCGCGCGCTCGGCCGACCGATGGCTCCACCTCCTCTGGGGCGACGACGAACGCGCCTATGCAGAGCGGACCGTCGACGCCGATGCGGCGCTGCGCGACGCCGCCGCCGACGCCTGGCGGGTCCTCGCGGACGGACGGCACCGCCCGTGGGGCCGTGGACTGGATCGTGATCTTCTGGGGGAGGGCGACGACGGCGTCTCCGTCCGGCGCGTGCTGACGGCCCTGCGCGCGCTGCACGAGATCGGGCGCGTCGCCGTCGCCCCGGACGGCATCCGCGGGCTAGCGGACGCGCCGCGGGCACGCCTCGAGGATGCACCCGCCGCGCGGCGCGTCGCCGAGGACCATGCACGGGCACGTGCCTTCCTCGTCGAGGCCGACGACTTGGCCTTCTTCGGCGCCGCGATATCCTCACAGTGATGTCCGAACTCCTGACAGACGGCAGCGCCATCGACACCACCCCGGTCGACGAGGTGATCGACGAGGTCCGGCGCCACCACGGCCACATCGACGCCGACACCATCCGGCGTGCATACGCGTTCGCGGAGGAGCACCATCGCGGCCAGCTGCGACGCTCGGGCGAGCCCTTCATCTCGCACCCCGTCGGATGCGCGCGCATCTGCGCGGAACTCGGAGCGGACACCGAGGCCATCCAGGCGGCGCTCCTCCACGACACCGTCGAGGACACGTCGGCCACGCTGGATGACGTGGAGGCGCTCTTCGGCCCGGACGTCGCGGCGCTGGTCGACGGGGTCACCAAGCTCACGAAGATCCACTTCGAGAGCCAGGAGGCCCACCAGGCCGAGAACTACCGCAAGCTGATCGTCTCGATGTCGAGCGACATCCGGGTCCTCGTGGTCAAGCTCGCCGACCGCCTGCACAACATGCGGACGCTGGCGTACATGACGAAGCCCAAGCAGATCCAGAAGGCCAAGGAGACGCTCGAGATCTACGCGCCGCTGGCGCACCGGCTCGGCATCCACTCCCTCAAGTGGGAGCTCGAGGACCTCGCGTTCGCGACGCTGCACCCGCGGCGCTACAGCGAGATCCAGCAGATGGTCAACCAGCGCCGGCCCGACCGCGAGGCGTTCATCGAGGACGCCGGGCGCACGCTCGCGACGCAGCTCGAGGAGGTGGGCATCCTCGGTGTGGAGATCACCGGGCGGGCGAAGCACTTCTACTCGATCTACGAGAAGATGACCCGCAAGGGCAAGGAGTTCAACGAGATCTACGACCTCACCGCGATGCGCGTGCTGGTCGACTCCGTGAAGGACTGCTACGGGGCGGTGGGCATCATCCACTCGCTCTGGAAGCCCCTGCCC
>CALMEC010000340.1 GCA_937862675.1 uncultured Actinomycetes bacterium | reverse complement strand
AGGGCATGAGCCACTTTTTTCCTTTGGGAACCAGCAATGAGACTGAGGCGGCACGCCGGGCGGTCGACGAGGCGATCGGTGACCGGCCCGCCGATCAGGAGGCGGCTGTTGCCACGGACTTCACGGAAGAGAATCGGGAACAGGCGATTGAAGCTGCGCGAGAGACGGTCAGGGAGGCCATCGACAATCCGGCGTCCGACGCCTGGCCGGACCGTGCACCCGAGGCGGTCGAGACGGACTACGAGCGGTCCGCCGCGGATGAGGGCCTGGGCTTCGAGTCCGACCACGCCAACCAGCACCTCGAGGTCGAGACCGATGATGGGAGGATCGCCCATCTCAAGCCGGCCCTCGGTGAGATGCCCGGTGCGGCGGGCCGCGGCGCCGTCACTCCCGCCGGCACCGGGTGGCAGCGGGAGGGGGCGGCCTCGGATGCCGACCGATTGATGAGCCTCGACGTCGTTCCCGAGACCGTGGCCGTCAACGACTCCGAATTGGGGTGGGCGTCATTGCAGGCCGATGCACCTGGCGACACCCGGTCCCTGTCGCAGTACGAGGGCACAGACGTCGATCGCATGGCGGTGTTGGACTACGTTCTGGGTAGCACCGACCGCCACGCCAACAACGTCCGAACGACGAGCGATGGACGGCCGGCGGCCATCGACAACGGCTATGCGTTCCCCACGTCGTCGGACGTGCCGATCAGGTCCGACTTCGTGGCCCGGCGAATGGGGACCGCTCTTTCCGACGACGTTGTCGCATCGGTCCGGGCGTGCGATTCCGCCGACCTCCAGTCCGTACTGCGACGAGACGGGATCGAGGAGTCGGCGATCGCCGGCTGTGTCGCGCGCCTCCATGAGGTACAGGCGAACGGGATGATCACGGGCGACGCATGGTCGGGTTCCATCGTCAATGCTCGCAATCAGCCTGTGGCATACAGCCGGAGGCCGCGGTGATGAACCGGACCGATCGGACGATCGTCGCACAGGTAGAGGTGTTCGAGCGTGGGGCGACCGTCGGATCGTACGTACGTCGTGGTGTCTTCATGCTTGATCCGGAGGGGCATGTCGACCTGGAGCGCGACGCATCCTCGGGGGAGGCAGCGGGCCTTCGCGAGATGATCGAGAGCGGTGCTCCCGCGCGGGATCCGCGTGACGGACTCATCCCATCGACGGCGGGACGGGCGTTCTTGAATGCTGTGGTGGCCCATTTCGCATCGGCGACGTACTACCGCGTGCGGAGCACGGAATTCTCGCCGATACCCGACGACGCCTCGGAGTGGCTGCGCAACGTGCTCATCCTTGCGACCACTCTGGTTCGTTCGGCACATGAGCTCTCCGCAAAGATCATGGAGACGGATCCACGGCTCGCGGTCGATATCGAGGCAAATGCGCATCAGGTCGAGGACCTGTGTGACGAACTCGTGGTGTCACGTAAGCACGGATCGTCTATAGGGGTCTGATCGACGAGAATCGGTTTGCCCGGTTGGACGGCGCGTGGATGACGTCGGCATCGGCGGCGGCGGGCCCGTTGTCAGCCGATGGCTGCTGTGCATGGCTCGCATTACGATCGCTTCGGTCCATCGGGCCGTGGTGGTGGCCAGGGAGGCGGCGGGCCCGTCAGATGCGGACTCGGTTTCGATACGGGCGCGTCGATCTGCGGGTGTACCGCACGGCAGAGTGGTGGGAGGGGTCAGCGTCCCACACCCTGCCGTGTCCTCAGCCGGCCATCGCGATCGCGTACTGGGCGGCGTACTCCGGCGCGCAGTCCGTGCAGTACAGGCGGCGTCCCGGAAGGCCGTGGTGGCCGGCTGTGCCCAGTCAGCGGATCTCGACGTAGGCGCCTCCGGTGACGGTGTGATCGATGCAGCTCGCCGCGCCGCACTGGGCGCAGATGGCGACGACGGCTGAGTCCGCGTGCCCGTTGGCCGCGCATTCGAAGCAGTTCATCAGTGGTCCTCTGGTGGCGGTGTTCGAGGTTCGGTCGGACTGCCGGCGCGGGATGGCGATGATGGTCCGTCCATACGAGGAACGGGACCATGGTCACGCTGATGTCGATCGGTCTGCCTCACGGTCACTCCTGCCCTCGCTGGGACCGGAACCATCAGCCGGTGGGCGGTTTCGGCCGTGTGGTCGGGGCGGGATCCATCGCCTGAACCGATGCTGCGCCCGATCGGATTCGCATGCAACGAAGGAGGCATTCGACGGCATTCGACCGCCCGTACCGGAACGGAGGCCGAGCCGTGTCGGTCGTCAGGCCCCGGGAGTACGTTCCGGCATCGCTGCGAGGCCGGAACGGGTTAGGGAATGGTCGGGGATGTCGAGACGGTCATCGTCGCCGCCTCGCTCGGTCGTGCCCAGCCGGGCTTCTGGGTCGTTCGTGCGATCTCCATCTGGTGGTACTCCGCCAGCGAATGCCCGTTGTCGGGCTGAACCATGGAGATGGGCATACCGTCGAAGGCGACGTCGCCGTCCGCCGTGCGGGCGATGAACCTGGGATCGGTGATGCGGTCATCACCACGAACCGTTGTTCTGACGAAGAACCACCCGTCCTTCGCCGGACCGACCGCGCTCTGACCGCTCGGGAACCGGATCTCCACGCTCCGTACATCGGGAGCGACCTGCCCCCCCAAAGCGACGTGCAGGCTTCCGTCCGTCTTCCCGTCCGGTGTGGACCCCTCCTGCAGAGA
>CALMEC010000339.1 GCA_937862675.1 uncultured Actinomycetes bacterium | reverse complement strand
CTCCACCGGGAGCACGACGACCGGCACCGACAGCCTCCTCGGGGGCAACCAGCTCGGGTCGGTCGTGTCCGTCCCGGTGACGGTCTCCGGCAACTCGGTGTCCATCCTCGGCGAGGACAGGGCTCAGCTGCGCTTCGAGATCGGCTCCGTGGGACATCCCGTCCGGGTTGATCCAGGCGGCGATGGTTCTGAGGAACATCGACGGCACGACCACGGACGTGCCGCGCTCGGTGCAGGAATTCGAGGAGTGCGGTCACGTACAGGCGTCCGAGAGCGCGATCCGCAATACGTTCAATCTTGCGGCCATCTATCCCGAGAGGCAGATATCAGGTGATCTTCCCGACGCTCTGTCGTGAGGTCATGGTCGCGTCGCCGCGGGCCGGGAGTGGGCCATCATCCGGATGGCGATTGCGTGTGAAAGATGGGTGCTTCATGACGACCCGCTGTCCCTGCCCAGGCGACAGGCCGTTGACGCCCGGCGGGCGCGTGCCCTAAGCCGTTCCGCGGCCGGTGCCGATGAATCGGTCATGCCGATCTCTTCGAGGGCCGCAAGTCGCCGCTGCGTGCCGTTCCGCACGCTGGCACAAGCCGACGGACGTCGTCGATGAGGGCGAAGTATGCGGCTCTCGCGGTTCTTCTCCTCACCGTCGGTCAGCTCGCCGTCGCCGTGTTCATTCCGGGTCTCGAGCGGTTCGAGGGGAAGGCGTTCGGCGCGCGGCTTGTCGCCTATCCGATCATGATGCTCGTCGTCCCGGCCGGATGGTGGCTCATGAACCGGCGTCCGAAGGGCGGTGCCGGTGAGCGGCCACGGGTTCCATGGACGGCGTTCACGCTGATAATGCTCCCGTTTCTCATCGATGTGACAGGAAACACCTTCGACCTCTACGACACCGTCGACTGGTTTGACGATGCCCTCCACTTCGGTAACTGGGCGCTGCTCTGTGGCGGCATCGGGCTCCTCATCCGCGACGGCCTACCGCAAACCTGGCACCGCGTCATGATGATCACGGGGATCGGCGCCATCCTCGCGATCGCCTGGGAGATCGGGGAGTGGTACACGTTCATCCGCCACGGCCCCGCACTCGACACCGCCTACACCGACACGCTTGGCGACGTGACGCTGCGGACGACCGGCGCCCTGCTTGCCGGCTTCGTCGTCGGACGGCGATCACGGGGTGCGACGGCGATGACCGACGTTCGCGCGATGCGCGCCGGGTGACGACGTGGCCCACGAGTCACCGCGGTCACCCATGTCAGCGTTGCAGGTCTCTTCCAGGCGCTCTTCATCCACATCGAGGACTGGAGATCCTCGCCGTCATCGGAATCGCGCATCCCTGACGCCGATGACGGCGACGGTGCTCCCTGACGCCGCGGGAACGCGTCGGTCGGATCGGTGATCGCGAAAGGCGCGGTCGGTTGCCGGCGGCCGTGACGGAACGTCCGTGGACGAAGGTTCGCGGTAGTCGAGTGCAGACGCCGGACCGATGGCGCGATGCCATCGACCTCACGCCTGTGGCGGTCCCTCGCCCCTCAGCGCTGCCCGTCGATCTCCAGGGCCAGGTCGATGAGGCGCTCCACCAGCGGCTGGTATGCGATGCCCGCAGCCTCGAAGAGCTTCGCGTACACGCTGGTCGGAGTGAAGCCCGGGATCGTGTTGATCTCGAGCACCCGGGCGTCGCCAGACTCCTCCACAAAGAAGTCGATGCGGGCCATCCCCACGCAGTCGATGGCGCGGAAAGCGCGGCGGGCGATGTCCTGCAGGCGCATGGCCAGCTCGTCGGGTATCGCGGCCGGGACCGTGAGCGACATGCGGTCCGGCAGGTACTTCGTGTCGTAGTCGTACCAGTCGCTGTCGTAGGAGATCTCGCCCACCGGTGACAGCTCCACGTGCTCGTTGCCGAGGACTCCGACCTCGACCTCGCGACCGACCATGCCACGCTCGACGAGCACCTTGCGATCGTGCTCCAGAGCGACCTCGATGGCGTCGGCAAGGCCCGCCGGGTCCGTGACCCGTGAGATGCCGACGCTGGACCCCAGGCGTGCCGGCTTGACGAACACCGGGTACGGCAGCGCGTCGTCCACGCGGCGCCGGACGGTGTCCGGATCGGCCGTCCACTCCGAGCGCCACACCTCGACGGACTCGACGACCGGGATGTCGAGCGTGCGTGCGACGGTCATGAACATCGCCTTGTCCATCGCGATGGCCGACGCGCCCACACCCGCGCCCACGTACGGGACACCGGCGATCTCGCAGAGTCCCTGCACCGTGCCGTCCTCACCGTAGGGGCCGTGCAGCACGGGGAAGACGACGTCCACCACGCGGGTGGGGCCGCCCGACAGCGAGGCGATGACACCGTGGCCGTCCGAGCCGGGCACGAGCGCCACGGGCTCGCCGTCCAGCGTCCAGCCGCCCGCACGGTCGATCAGGACCGGGAAGACCTCGTACCGGTCGGCGTCGAGGGCACGGGCGACACTGGCCCCGGAGACGAGCGAGACCTCGTGCTCGCCGCTGCGTCCGCCCATCAGGACGGCGACACGGCGCCTCATCGGCGATCTCCGGTCGGGGTGCGGTGGTGCGTAACGGTCATCGGCAGGGCTCTCCTCGGGTCATCCTCATCCGGTCAGGGCGGGCGCCGAGCCCGTCCCGCCCGAGACGGAGATCGGGACCTGGGCCTTCGTCGGGCCGCTCGGGGGGCGCCCCCCTGGGCCGCCCCCCCGGCGAGGGCCCCCGAGGGGCCCCGCCGCAGGCCGGGCCGGGTGGGGAGGGCGCGGTGGGCGTCGGTCATCGACAGGGTTCTCCTCGGGGTCATCCGGTCAGGGCGGGCGTCGAGCCCGTGCCGTCCGAGACGGTGATCGTGATCTGGGCTTTCGTCGGGTCGACCTGGGTGCCCGGTGCCGGTGACTGACGCACGACGGTGCCCTCCGGCTCGGATCCCGGGATGGTGCCGTCGCTGATCGCCGCGGGCAGGCCGACGGCCTTGAGCTTCGTGGCCGCGTCCTGATAGCTCGACCCGAGCAGGCGTGGCACCGCGACCAGGTTCGCGGTCGTCGCGCCCGTCGTCGTGGTGGTGGTCGTCGTGGTCGTCGAGGGGGGCGCGACCGAGACGAAGATGGTGACGGTGGAGCCCTCGTCGACCTTCGTGCCCCGAGTGGGATCCTGGCCGATGACGAGACCTGGACCCCGTTGGGACGACTCCCGTTCTCGGACGTCCGCGACGAGCTTCGCGTTCTCGAGTCGCGCGATGGCGACGTCCTTGCGCACCAGCGAGAGATCCGGCACCGTCACGATCCTCGGCCCCGTGCTGATCGTGACGGTCACCTGGGTCCCCTTGGGCTGTGTGCTCCCCCCGTCGGGGCTCTGGCTGATGACCTGGCCTGACGGGACGTCCTTGTCGGACGCCTCGGTCTTCCGTGCCGGGAAGTCGGCGTCCTCCAGCGTCTGGCGGGCCACGTCCCAGGTCATGCCCGAGACGTCCGGCACCGTGCCGGTCTCCTGCCCCTTGCTCACGATCATGGTGACCGTGGATCCCCTGTCGGCCTTCTTGCCCCCGGCGGGATCGGTGCGGACGACCTGGCCCAGGGGCACCGTCAGGTCATAACGCTGGTCGTCGGTGACCTCGAACCCGGCGCTCTTCAGCACCTGACGGGCCATGTCCGCGGGCTGGCCGTTGACGGTCGGGATCGTCACCCCGGTGTTGCGCGTGCCGAGGATGAAGGCCGTCGCGCCTCCCACGAGGGCGAGCGCGAGGATGACGATCAGCGCGATGCGGCCGCGCCGGCTCTTGCCGGGCGGCTCCGCCGCTGGCGGGGGCGTCGTGTTCAGGGTGCGTCCTCTCGGCACGGTCTCCTCCGTGCGTTCGGGGGGACGCACGGCCGGGATGACCCGCGTCGGAGGATCGACGGGGGCGAGGATCGCCGTCCGGTCGTCAGGTTCGGGCAGGTGCCGGCGGACCGAGAGGAGCGCGTCCCGGAACTCCTGGGCGGTCCGGTAGCGCGCGCCCGGACGCTTCTCGAGCGCGCGCATGACGATGCCGTTGAGGTCCTCGGGGATGGAGGGCACGAGGAGGCGAGGCGCGACGGGGGGCTCGTTGACCTGGCGCATCGCCACGGCCACCGGCGTGTCGCCGTCGAACGGGACGCGCCCGGTCAGCATCTCGTAGAGGACGATGCCGACCGAATAGCAGTCGCTGGCCGTCGTCACGTCGTCGCCGCGCGCCTGCTCCGGGGAGAGGTACTGGGCCGTCCCGATCACGGAGCCGGCCTCCGTCATGTCCGCGTCGTCGCCGGCGCGTGCGATGCCGAAGTCCGTGACCTTGAGCTGGCCGTCCTCGGACACCATCACGTTCTGGGGCTTCACGTCGCGGTGGATGACGTCGTGCTTGTGCGCCGCACCGAGCGCGCTGAGGATCTGGAGCGCCGCGTCCACGGCGTTGCGCGGGTCAAGCGGCCCCTGCTCACGGATGATCCGCTTGAGATCGGGTCCGGGCAGGTACTCCATCACGATGTAGTAGTTGCCCTCGTACTCCCCGCGGTCGAACACGGCCACGATGTTCGAGTGGGAGAGCTTCGCCGCGGCGGACGCCTCGCGCCGGAACCGCTCGACGAAGTCGGGGTCGGAGGCATAGCGGTCGGACAGGATCTTCACGGCGACCGGACGACCCAGCAGGCGGTCGTTCGCCAGCCAGACGGAGGCCATGCCACCGGTGCCGATCTGCCGTTCGATCTGATAGCGCCCCTCGATGACCGTTCCCGGTTGCACCGTCATGATCCCCCCAGCGCCGCGCGCATCACCTGGGCGGCGATCGGTGCCGCGACCGCCCCTCCGGTTGCCGTCGTGTCCTCCACCCGCACGGCGACCGCGACCGTGGGGTCGTTCGCGGGTGCGAACCCGATGAACCACGCCATGTTGCCGCCCGGCACCTCGGCGGTTCCCGTCTTGCCCGCCACGGACAGGCCGGACAATGCGGCGGCGGTTCCTGTTCCCTCCTCGACCACGGACCGCATCATGTCCGAAATCTGCCCGGCGACGTCGGCCGGCATCGCCCGGTACAGGGTCTCGGGGCGCGTCTGGCGGACGATATCGCCGGAACGGCTGCGAACGCGGACCACCACGTACGGGCGCTGGATGACGCCTCCGTTGGCCACGGCGGATGCCACCATCGCCATTTGGAGCGGCGTCGCGAGCAGCCGTTCCTGCCCGATGGCGATGCGGGCGGCGTCGATGCCCTGCTCGCCGTTGGGAAGAAGCGTGGCGCCCTGGAACCGCCCGGACGTCACCACCTGGGAGGCCGGCAGCCCCTCCACCTCGGGACGGAGCCCGAAGCCGAAGCGGGTCATGGCCTCACCCAGCCGGTGCGGTCCCAGCTCCTGTCCCAGGCCGGCGAAGATCGTGTTGACGGAATGCGTCAGTGCGGCCGTCAGGGTCACGCCCGGGCCGAAGACCTCGTGTCCGAAGTTGGTGATGGGCTGGCCGTTGATCGTGATGCTGCCAGTGTCGTCGTACGTGCTTTCGGGGGTCGCGATGCCGGCGTCGATGGCCGCGGTGGCGGTGACCACCTTGAACGTCGACCCCGGAGGCTGGCGGCTCTGCGTGGCGCGGTTGAGAAGCGGCGCGTTCGGACGTGAGCTGATGGACCCGAAGCCGTCGGCGACCTGACGCAGGTCGAAGCCGGGGTTGGACGCCATGGCAAGGATCGCGCCGGACTTCGGGTTCATCGCCACGACGGCCCCGGGCTTCCCCGTCGCGGCCAGACCCGCGTTGGCGGCCTCCTGCACGCGCTTCCTGAGGCTGAGCTGGACGTCGGCCCCCTGCTTGGTGTCGAGGTTCAGGCGTTCCAGCAACGGCTGGGCGCCGTAGCTCCCCCCGAGGTACGTGTTCATCGCGGCCTCCACGCCCGTCCGTCCAAGCTCGGGCGTGGCGTAGCCCACGACATGCGGCGCCAGGGTCCCGTTGGGATAGACGCGCCGGTAAACGGTGCCGGTTCCCGACTTCACCGGGACGCTGCGGGCCAGCACGGTGCCGTCCGCGGTGATGATGCGCCCCCGGTCGACCTTGCGCTCCCGCTCGAACGAGTAGGGGTTGTCGGCGCGGTCGCCCAGATCGGAGGCGCGGACGATCTGCCACCAGGCGAGAAAGGCGGCGAGGATGGCGAAGGCCACGATGACGGCGCCGTAGAGCCGGTGGATCGATCGGTTCACCGCGGCCTCGACGGCTGCCGGGTCCGCGAGCTGATGGCGCAGAGGAGAGCGACGGCGGCGAAGTTCGTGACGATGCTCGATCCGCCGTAGCTCATGAAGGGGAGGGTGACGCCCGTCAGCGGGACCACGCGCACGATGCCGCCGACGATGAGGAAGGTCTGCACCGCGAACACCGAGGTGAGCCCGGCGGCGAGGAGCTTGCTGAACCCGTCGTTCGCCTGGGAGGCGATCACGAACCCGCGCTGGACGATCAGCAGGAACACGAGGAGGACGGCGATGGCGCCGACGTAGCCCAGTTCACTGCCGATGGCCGAGAAGATGAAGTCCGTGCGCAGCTCGGGGACGATGGTGGTGCCGTTGTCGCGCACCAGCATGCTGCCCCCGAACCCGGGGCCGACGAGCCCGCCCTCCGCCAGCGCGTAGAGCGACTGCACCATCTGGTAGCCGGTGTCCCGCGGGTCGCTGAACGGCGTGATCCAGCTCTCGATGCGCACCCGGATCCGGGGGACGGACGCGTACACGAGGAGGGATCCGATGGCGAACATGACCAGGCCGGTCACCGGGTACGCGAGACGCCCGGTGGCGACGTAGAGCATCGACAGGAGGATCGCCACGAACAGCAGTGCGGCGCCGAAGTCGTTCAGCACCACCACCGACAGGAGAGCCGCGCCGACGAAGAACAGCACCGGACCGATGTGCCGGAAGGCCGGGAACGGGACGCCCATGAAGCGCGATGTGGGGATGGCCAGGACCTCGCGGCGGTCCCGGAGGTAGCTCGCCAGGAAGATGACGAGGAGGATCTTCGCGAACTCACTCGGCTGGATCGACTGGCCTCCGCCGATGGGGATCCAGAGCTTCGCCCCGCCGCGCTCCCGTCCGAACGCCATCGTGAGCACGAGGAGGAAGACGGCCGAGAGGCCGATGAGATAGGTGTAGTCCTCGAGCACGTGGTAGTCGCGAAGGAGCGCCAGCACCCCCACGAACACGACCCCGCCGATCACGATCCACATCAGCTGTGTCCGTGCGAGCGACGGTGAGATCCGATAGAGCTGGACCAGCCCGATTCCCACCAGGGCGGCCACCAGGGGCAGCAGGTAGGGGTCGGCCTCCGGCGCGAGGACGCGCAGCGCGACGTTGAGGGCGAGGAAGACGGCGAGGCCGATCACCACGCCCACCACCGGGCCCAGCCGGTAGTCACCGGCATTCCGCGTCGCCACGGTGGCCACGCCGATGAGGGCCAGGAGCGCGGGGAGGACGAGGAACGCCGCCTCCCGGGTTCGACGCGACGTCACGTCCTGGCCTGCGCCTGCCTCGTGGACGCCGGGGTCGTCTTCGCCGGAGGCGGCACCGTGATCGCGGGGATGGAGGGTACGCCCTCGCGCCAGATCAGCGCCACGGCCCGCCAGACGGCGTCGCCCTGCCCGCTGACGCTGGTGTCGAGCGCCGGCGTGGCCGGGGATGTCGTCCGATCCACCGCGATGTGCGTGTCACCCCACTGCCGGAAGAGGTCGACACCCAGGAGCGAGACGGGTGCGCCGTGGTAGACACGCACGGTCTCCGCCCCGTCGCGGGCGTCCATGAAGTAGCTCCGCGATCCGATCCAGACCCCGAACGCGATGATGCATGCCAGCACGGCGCCGGTCAGCCACGCGATCCGTCCGACGATGGTCCGCGTGCGCCGGGGCTCGGCCGGTTCGAGCACGGCGGCGGTCCGCATGGGCGGAGGCCCGGGTTCCCCGGCCGGTGGCATCCCCGTCTCGACGGTCGGGGCGTCGTCGGTGTCCGTCTCCGGAGCGGGGTCCGGTCGCGCCACCTCGGCCGTCGGCTCGTCCGCCGGCATCGGCGGAACCGACGGCAGCTCGGCGGTGTGCTCCGGCGCCTGGTCGGAGGTCGCGTCGCCCGAGATCCGTCCCAGGACCACGGTGACGTTGTCGGTCCCCCCCGCGTCGAGCGCCGCCCGGACCAGGGCGTCGGCGGCCTGGCGGAGGGACGGGGACGACGTGACGATGCGGACCATGTCGTCCGACCGGATCATGGTGGACAGGCCGTCGCTGCAGATGAGGACGATGTCGCCGGGCTGGAGCGCCAGCTCGACCTCGTCGACGGCCACGTCCGGCTCCGCGCCGAGCACCCGCGTGATGATGTTGCGCGACGGGTGCCGTTCGGCCTCGTCGACGGTGAGCGTGCCCTGCCGGACCATCTCGGCGACCAGCGAGTGGTCCTCCGTGACCTGGCGGATGCGGTCCCCGCGGATGACGTACGCCCGCGAGTCGCCCACGTGCATGACGCGCGCGACCGGCCCCCGGACCAGGACGGCCGTGACCGTGGTGCCCATACCGGCGTGGTCGGCGTCGGACGCCGACAGCTCGCGGATCTCGCGGTTGGCGTCGGCGATCGCCTGCAGGACCAGGGAGGGGCCGGGCGCCGGATCGGTGTCGGCCAGCCGGTCGACGGTCATCTGCGCGGCCACCTCGCCCGCCTTCGCGCCGCCCATCCCGTCGGCCACGGCGAGGAGCGGGGGCCGGGCGTACAGCCGGTCCTCGTTGTGCTCGCGGACACGTCCCGTGTCCGTCCTCTGGGCGACTTCGACGAGGCGAAGATCCACGGCCCGGTTACTCCTCGTATCGGAGCACGGTGTCCCCGAAACTGACCTCATCGCGCACCTTGAGCTGGGTCGGCTCCACGATCTTGTGCCCGTTGAGGAACGTGCCGTTGGTGGATCCGAGGTCCTCGATGAAGAAGAACTGTCCGTTGGGGAAGACCCGTGCGTGCATGTGCGACACGAACTGGTCGGAGAGCGGGATCCCGTTGCTGCGCGACCGGCCGATCGTCATGCCCGCCTCGAGCGGGTACTCGCTGTCGGGGGCGAGGGACGGGGACCGCTCCACGACCAGGCGGGGGGGGGTGGTGACCGAGAGGTCGAGCGAGGGGCCGGTGGGCCGCCGCTGCGATCGGTCCGGCACGTCCGGTTCGACGACGGGTCCGGTCGCGTCGGCATCGGCACCGTCGACCGGAGGGATCGGCGCGACCGCCGGCGCCCCGGGAGGAGCCGGCGGCGGTTCGGGGGGAAGCTCGTCCTCGAACGGGTCGACGGGCTGGCGGGCGTCGGATGCCTGCTGCACGACGACGGGTTCCGTGTCGCGCAAGTCGCGGGACGACGATCGCACCAGCGACCAGACGAAGAGGTACAGGAGGACGAGGAACGCGCCCTGGGCGATGAGGAGTCCGGTCTCGGTCACGGGCGCGACACCTTCAGGTGCTCGACGATCATCTCGGTCGTCCCGATCACGATGCGGTCCCCGTCGGCGAGGGCATGACGCCGGATTCGCTGGCGGTTGACGTAGGTCCCGTTGGTGGATCCCTGGTCGACCAGGAAGTAGTCCAGGCCGATGTGCCGGATCTCGGCGTGCTGGCGGCTGGCGTTGGCGTCGGCGATCGCGATGTCGCAGTCCCTGCTGCGCCCGATGGTGGTGGTGCGCTTGGACAGCCGATGACGGCGGCCGTCGATGATGAGCGACACCTCCTCCTGCACGAAGTCGTCGTCGTTCCTCTGGGCGGGCGGCATCATCTGCGTCCCGCTGACGCCGGCCAGACCCTCGTTGGTGTGCGCGGGCGGGATGGGCGGGGTCACCGGTGCCGGACGGGGTGCGCGGACCAAGGGGTCGGGAGGCCGCGGACCGTACGAGGCCGGCGGGACGACGGGCCGTCGGGGTGCCGCGGGAGGCGGCGGGGTGGGAGGTGCGACGGGGGCGTCCGGCCGCACGTCGTCGATCGGCGGAGCGCTGACGCCGGGCACGTCGTCCGCGCCCGAGGCGGCAGGGGTCGCGACGGGCGCGGGGTCCGCGTCCTGTTGCGGCTCGGCGTGGGCCGGGGAGGCCTCGTCTGCCGGCGCGTCGTCGGGCGCCACGGCGGAGTCCGGCCGGAAGTGGTCCTGGAACGGGTCGCCGGAACCGGGATCGTCCGACGGGGCCACGGGATCCGGCTCCGGGACCGCGTCGTCTGCGTCTCCGGCCGCCGGGGCTGCGTCGTCGGATCCGGGGTCGGCCTCCACGTCCTGGGGGAGCGGGTCCGCCAGATCGCGGTCGGTGGCCTCCAGGAGCGCCGCGTCGTCACCATCCGCCGCATCCTCCTCGAGGAGGTCCGCGGGAGGCTCGTACGGAGCGAAGGGGACGCTCTGGAGGGGTGGCGCTGCCGGCGCCCCGTCCTGCGCGGCGTCGGCGTCGGCCTCGACCTCGGGCGGATCGACCATCCGGCATGCGATGCCGTACTCCCCGGCCTTCAGGTCACGGTCGGTGGAGAAGAGGACGGCGGGCTCGGACAGGAGGGTGAAACCGTCGTGACGCGCCCGCTGCGTGAGGTACTCCGCCAGCTCGCGGATGGCCGAGCGTTCGAACGACGAGTAGTGCGCGCGGTCCGACGGCGACAGATAGATGACGTACTCGTTGGGCACGTAGATACGCGACACGGAGACCGTCTTGTGGTCCTCCATCTCACGCCCGAGCTTGCGTGCCAGCTCGACGAGCTCGACATGTCCGCGGAACACCCGTCCGAAGACCCTGTTGACCACACCGGAGATGGCGCTTTCCATGTTGCGTAGGGCACTCATGCGGCTGGCTGTCGCTCTCCTCGGTTGGCGTGGAGTGTCGCCGTGCCCCGCCGGTCCGGGCCCCGCCGAAAGCGTTCGAGTGGCAAGGCGGCTCCGACGGCAACGAGTATACCGCCGGGCAGGAACGCCCCGATCGCGTTCTCCACGCTGCCGCCGGTGGAGCGGACACCCGCCACGAGCACGACCAGCCAGAGGATGACGCCGATCGTGCGCGGAAGGCCGCGGCGCAGCCGCATGAGGCCGGGGACGAGGAGGACGGCGCCGGCCATGATGGCCGCCGTCGTGATGACGGAGGGGTTGTCGCTCACCGCGGTTCCCAGCGTGGTGAGCACGGAGAACGGGGAGCGGACGTCGACCAGGTCCGGCCAGACGCCGCCGACGCGTCCTCCGTCGATCGCCGGATCGGCTCCGGCGACGAGTTGCCAGACCACGACTCCGGTGAACGTGGAGACGGCCGCCCAGGTCCGCCACGCCCAGCCGCGGACGAGGCCGGCGGCGAACGCGGCGATCGGGGCGATACCGAGGCCCGCGATGATCGGCGCGACGGCGGGGAGCGCCAGAAGACGTCCCCGTCCGCGGACGGGCGCGATGACGACCAGGAGCGTTGCCGTGACGAGAAGCGCGAACGCCGGTGCCTCGCGCGCCAGTGCGACGCAGGCGACCGCGGCGACGGCGAGTCCCGTGAGCCAGGGGGCGAGGGCGAACAGGGCGCCGACGCCGGCCGCGACGGTCACGGCCATGGTGAGCGGCCGGTCGGTCCAGCGGTCGATCGCCGTCGCGGTGGTCACGGCGACGAGGATGGCGGGAACGAGGCGTGCGGCCCAGCCGGGAGCCGGCGTCGCCGGCTGCGACGGGAACTCCGCCGCGGGGTTCCTGGGCGGGGCGATCACGTCGTCACGGCCCGGCGGGGGTGCGGGACGCGCCGCTCTCGGTGCTGCACCGTGGACCTGGTCGCGGAAGACGTCCGCCAGCCGGCGGGCGGCGGGTCGTCGTCCCGGATCCGGATCAAGGCCGGCGTCGATGGCGTCGCAGAGTTCGGGCGGGAGATCCCGTCGGAAGGACGCGATCGGCGGGACGCTCCCCCGGGCGACCCGTCGCAGCGAGTCGGCGGGGTTGTCGCCCGCCTGGGGGTTGTGGCCGGTCAGCCCCTCATAGAGGACGAGGCACGCCGAGTAGACGTCCGAGGCCGGGCCCGCCTCTCCGCCGCGGACCTGCTCCGGCGCCATGTAGGAGACCGTTCCGATCAGCCCGCCGGTCATCGTGAGACCGGCCTCTCCCGCGATCCGCGCGATGCCGAAGTCGGTCAGGCGTCCCCGGCCGTCGGCATCGACGAGGACGTTGGCCGGCTTCACGTCGCGGTGGGTGACCCCGGCCCGGTGCGCGTGCTCCAGGCCGTCGAGGACGTCGGCCACGATCGACAGGTAATGCGCATCGCTCAGGGTCCCGGCCCGACGGTGCACCGAGAGTGAGCTGCCCTCGATGAGCTCGCTGATCAGATAGCAGGCGTGGTCGTCCTCCCCGAAGTCGAGCAGCTCGACGATGGCGGGGTGCGACAGACGGCCGGCCGCGCGCACCCCGGCCCCGGCGCGGCGCGCCATCTCGCCGTCGAGCGGGATCTCCTTCACCGCGACGTCGTCGCCCGTGACACCGTCGAACGCCCGGTACACCGTGGCCGCGCCGCCGCGTCCCAGGATCTCCCCGATCCGGTACCGGCCCAGTACCTGGCGCCCCATGACCGCTGTCGGCTCCGTCATCGGGTGATCGGTCCGGACCGACGCGGGCCGGTGACCGCGAACGCGGACCGCGCCGCGCCGCCGCGGGCGGGAGGATGTGGGGGGACTCTCACGAAGGGATTCCTGGCGATGGACACTGAGACCTCATGCGATTCACTTCGTCGTGCCCGTGCTAGCATCCTGCGGCCCTGCAGTCAGGGCGTTCGCCACGGGCGAGTGGTGGAATTGGTAGACACGCTAGGTTCAGGGTCTAGTGCTCGTACGAGCTTGGGGGTTCGAGTCCCCCCTCGCCCATTTCCTGAGTCCGCGAACAGGCGGAGGCCTTTGGTTTCTGACGTCGGAGATGACGCGTGAGCTTCGTTGACGAAGATTTCTTCGACGAGGGTAGCGACGAGCCGCGGCAAACGCCACGACGCCGGTCGGGCCGTCGTCCATCGGGCGGCGGGGGCGGCGGATCGCCTCTTCAGCGGCGCGGTGTGCGGCTCGCCATCTTCGCGGGGCTCGCGCTGGTTCTGATCCTCGTCCTCGTGACGTCGGTCCGTGGATGTCAACGTGACAAGCTGGTCGACTCGTACCGCGCGTACATCGGGTCGACCAATGACATCGGCCAGCAGTCGTCCGCGATCGGCAACGAGCTGCGCGACCTGCTCAACAACACGAAGTTCCAGAGCGCCGCCCAGATCTCGGCGGCCACCAAGGACCTCGCGTCCCGATCGGACGATCTCGTCAACCAGGCGTCCGGCCTCCACCCCCCGGATGCGCTCCGCGGTCCCCACAAGACGCTGGTGACGGCGCTGCAGTACCGGCGTGACGCACTGGGTGAGCTGCCGGGCGCCATCGCGGCCTCGAGCAAGGGCGACACGTCGGAGCGGGTCGCCACGCTCGGTGAGCCGCTGCAGGCCATGGCCGCGAGCGACGTCATCTTCACGCGGTCGTTCGTCCGTCCTGCCGAGGCGGCCATCGCCAAGGACAAGATCTCGGACCTCGTGGTGAAGACGTCCGAGATGTTCCCGGGCACGACGTACGACATGACCGCGCCGGCGGGCGTCACCAAGGTGCTCGCGAACCTGCGGCGCACCCGTCCTCCGGCCGGCGGGACCGCCGACACGGACGAGGGCGGCAAGCACGGCCTCGGCATCGTTTCCGTCGTGGCGGTCAACAACGGGAAGGAGACCCAGCTGGTGCCGGGGTCCACCGCCCCGCTGCCCGCATCGGGCACGACCTTCCAGGTGACCGTGGAGAACGGCGGAGACTTCGTCGAGTCCAACGTCGCCGTCACGATGACGTACACCTCGCCGGTGGACAGCTCCGGCTCGAAGACGACGAAGAACATCGCCGAGATCTCGCCGGGTGCGGACAAGCACCAGACGGTGACGTTCGATCAGCCCGACCCGCCCTACCTGGACAAGCCGACCGAGATCACGATCGAAATCGCGCCGGTCTCCGGGGAGTCGTTCCTGGACAACAACACCAAGACCTACACCGTCCGCTTCCAGAACGCGGGATAGCGCGTGGAGACGTTCCTCGACGCGTGGTGGGGGTTTGCCGCGGCCGCGGTGCCCGGCGTCGCGGCGCTGGTCGTCGCGATCGTCCTGGGGGTCAAGGTACGCCGTCTTCGTCGTGCGCAGCACGCGGTCCTGGGCGATGGGGTGCCGACGGACCTGATCGCCGCGCAGGCACGTCTCATCGGCCTCGTCGACCGCACGCGTGAGGACATCGACGACGTCCGGGCCCGGCTGGACGACGTAGCGAGCCGCACGGACGAGGCGCTGCGGACGGCCACGCGCTTCCATGGGATCGTGCGCTACGACGCCTACCGCAACGTGGGCGGTCGTCAGTCCTGGTCCATCGCGTCGATCGACCAGGAGGTCAACGGAACCGTCGTGACCGCCCTCCACGGGCGTGAGGACACGCGGCTGTTCGTCAAGGAGCTCGCCGCCGGCGCCGCGGACCGCGAGCTCTCGCCCGAAGAGGAACGTGCGCTCGCCGTGGCGAGGGAGCAGGTGCCGTGAGGGTCGCCTACCTGGGGCCCGCGGGGACCAACACGGAGGAGGCGCTGCTCGCGCTGCTGGGTCCGGAGGGCGAGCACGTGCCGGTGCCGTACTCGACGGTGGTCGGCTGCATCGACGCCTTCCGTGCCGGCGAGGTCTCCGAGGCGCGCGACCCGATCGAGACCTCGCTGGAGG
>CALMEC010000338.1 GCA_937862675.1 uncultured Actinomycetes bacterium | reverse complement strand
GCGTTCACGTCATCGGTCGCGTTGCGAAGTGATGCGCGGCGCACGGCGATCAAGCCGCAGTCCACGGCGAAGCACGGCCGCGACGGGCGCCGGCAGGCCCACGAGCGCGTCCACGCCGACGATCAGCTCGGCGCGGTTCTCGGTGTGGTCGCGGTGCTGGCCGCCGGGGCCGGAGGACCGCGAGTAGAACAGCGATGACCGCGCCAGGATGTGCGCGGTCACCTCGTCCGGGCTCATGACGCGGCGGTGGGCTCGGGCGCAGCGGTACCCGTCGCGGCCTGCTGTGCCTCCGCGATGCGCTCCGCCGCCTCCTCACGGGTGACGTCGTGGCCCTTCTCCCGCTTCCAGATGACGAATCCGCAGCCGGGGTTCTTACGGCTCTTCCAGCTGGTGCAGCCGTAGGCGCGGGAGTTCTCGACGATCTTCCCGCCGCAGCCGGGGGTGGGGCAGTCGCCGACCGGCTCCTTGGACGCTGCCGGGGCGGCGTTGGTCTCGCCGGCGGCGACCATTCGCCTGGCCGTCTCGACGTCGACCTCCTCCTTCTGGCCGCGCACCTTCTTCCAGATGACGAAGCCGCAGCCGGTCTCGGACCGGCTCTTCCAGCTGGTGCACCCGTAGCTGCGCGTGCGCTCGATGATCTCGCCGCCGCAGCCCGGGGTGGGGCACGGGCCGATGATCTCCCGCTCCTCCTGAAGATCCTTGCTGGACTTGCCCTCGGCGATGTACTCCATCGCCTGGTCGAAGGAGATGGTCTTCCCGTTCTGGCGCTTCCAGAGCGTGTACCCGCAGCCCGGCTCGTCCTTGCTCTTGTAGCTGTTGCAGCCGTAGCTCTTCGGGTACTCGACGATCATGCCGTCGCATCCCGGAGTGGGGCACTTGGCCAGCTCGCGGCGCTCGACGCGCAGGTCGTCGCGGTCCTTGTCGGCGAACCACGTGACGACGTCACCGGTGAACGCCTCGACGTCGCGACGGAAGTCGTCGTGTGACTCCTCGCCGCGCTGGATCCGGTTGAGACGCTGCTCCCAGCGGCCCGTGAGCTCAGCCTTGGTCAGGACATGGTCCCCGAGCATCTGGATGAGGCCGATGCCCTTCTCGGTTGCGCGGAGACTGCGTCCGTCGCGCTCGACGTAGTCGGCGTCGATGAGCCGCTCGATGGTGGCGGCGCGGGTGGCGGGGGTGCCGAGCCCGGCGTCCTTCATCGCCTCGGCGGCCTCGTCGTCGTCGACCAGCTTGCCCGCCGTCTCCATGGCGCGCAGGAGCGTGCCTTCCGAGTAGCGCGCCGGTGGCTTGGTCTGCTTGGCCAGCGACTCGGACTCCGTGCAGGTCACCGCCTGGCCCTGGGTGAGCTGTGGCAGCTTCTGGTCCTTCTCGGACTCGTCCTTGCCCTTGGCGGACGTGGAGGCGACGTCGGCCTCCTCGCCGTAGACGGCGCGCCATCCGGCCTCGATCATGACCTTGCCGCGGCTGCGGAACAGGTGCTCGGCGCAGCGCGTCTCGACGATCGTGTTCTCGAACTTCGCGGCCGGGTGGAACACCGCGAGGAAGCGCCGGGCCACCATGTCGTAGATGCGCCGCTCGTCGTTGTTGAGGCGCGAGAGGTCGTGATCGGCGTTCGTCGGGATGATCGCGTGGTGGTCGGTCACCTTCGCGTCGTTGACGACCTTCCCCAGCGGCAGCTTGTCGAGGGCCAGCACGAACCGGGCGGAGTCGGCGTAGACCGGCGCGGCCGATCCGACGTTCGCCGCGATCGGCTTCAGGTCCCCCACCATGTCACCGGACAGGAAGCGCGAGTTGGTCCGCGGGTAGGTCAGCAGCTTGTGCTGGTCGTAGAGGGCCTGGGCCGTCGACAGCGTGCGCTGGGCCGCGAAGCCGAAGCGGCTGTTGGCCTCGCGCTGCAGGGTGGTGAGGTCGTACAGGAGCGGCGCCTGCTCGGTCTGCGGCTTGGTCTCGAGGCTCTCGACGACCGCGGGCGCCCCGTTGGTGACCGCGACGATCGCGGCGGCGGCGTCCGCCGCGTCCAGACGGTTCTTGGAGCCCTGGTGCCACAGTCCGTTGTAAGTGTCGCCGGCGGCGGTCGTGAAGGTGCCGTGCACCTCCCAGTAGTCCTGGGGGACGAACGCCTGGATCTGCAGGTCACGCATCACGATGAGCGCGAGGGTCGGCGTCTGCACGCGGCCCAGGCTGAGCACCTTGCGCACGGACCCGGCCTTGGTGGTGGCGGCCCGGGTGGCGTTCATGCCGACCAGCCAGTCCGCCTCGCTGCGGGCGCGGGCCGCGGCCTCCAGCGGCTGCATCTCGTCGTCGTCGCGTAGGTTGTCGAACGCATCACGGATGGCCTGCTTGGTCATCGAGCTGAACCAGGCGCGCTTGACCGGCTTGCCGTGGGCCTTCTTCGGTGCCGTCTCCAGGATGAGCTTGAAGATGAGCTCGCCCTCGCGTCCGGCGTCGCACGCGTTGACGATGGTGTCCACGTCGTCGTCCGCCATCAGCTTGTGGAGCGCCTTCAGCTGCTTGGACGACCGGGCGTCGCGGGCGTGATACTTGAAGGTGTCCGGGACGATCGGCAGGTCCTCGTACACCCACTTCTTGAACTTGGGGTCGTACCCGTCGGGGTCGATCTGCTCGACGAGATGGCCGACGGCGAACGCCACCACCCACTTGGGGCTCTGGTAGAAGTCGCCGGCCTTCTTGAAGGTTCCGGGCAGGGCGGCGGCCACGTCGCGGGCGACGGACGGCTTTTCACAGATGATGAGTGAGCGTGGCATCGGCTGACGAGGGTAACACCACTGCGCCCGCCGGTGTCGGCGAGGGCGGGACGATCGACTCGCGGGACACTCCGTGTCCCGGGCCGGAGAGCTCTCCGCGGTCGGCTCCATCCGGACGGGTCATCCGCATCGGCGGTCACCGTCAGTGCGTGTCATCGTCGCCCGCCCCGGGAGGCGACACCCCAGCATTGTCGCTCGGGCGGTCTCGTCCGCCCACAACCGGGAGGAGCGCTCGGGAACCGCCGGCGAGTCTCCGGTCAGAAGCCGAAGAACGGCCGGGCGACGGCGTAGCGCTCCGGCGGGACCGTCTTCAGCCGTGCGACGCCCTCGCTGATGGGGATGTCGATCACCTCGTCCCCACGGAGGGCGACCATGCGGCCGAACTTCCCGTGGGCGACCAGGTCGGCGGCCAGGGAGCCGAAGCGCGTGCCGAGGATCCGGTCGAACGCGTTGGGCGATCCCCCGCGCTGGACGTGGCCGAGGACCACGGACCGCGCCTCGAAGCCGGTGCGGTCGGAGATGAGATCGGCGACGCGCTCACCGATGTTGGCGCGTGCCAGGTCCCGGTGCCCGAAGTCGTCGAGCGGGCCGTCATGGGGGTCCTCCGAGAACTGGAACCCCTCGCTGACCACGATGATCGAGAACTTCTTCCCGCTCTGATGCCGGGACATCACGGCGTCGCAGACACGCTCGATGGGCTGGGGGTCCTCGGGGATGAGGATGAAGTCCGCACCCCCGGCGATGCCGGCGTACGTGGCGATCCATCCGGCGTGACGCCCCATCACCTCGACGACGATGACCCGGTCGTGCGACTCGGCCGTGGTGTGGACACGGTCGAGCGCCTGGGTCACGATGTCGACGGCAGTGAAGAAGCCGAACGTGTAGTCGGTGCCGTCGAGGTCGTTGTCGATGGTCTTGGGGACCCCGACGCAGGGCAGGTCGTACTCGTGGGAGAGCCGGTTGGCGACGCCGAGGGTGTCCTCGCCGCCGATCGCGATGACCGCGTCCAAACCCAGCTCCTTCGCGTTCTCCGCGCAGACGCGTCCGCCATCGGCGTCCTTGAAGGGGTTCGTGCGCGACGTCGACAGGATCGTCCCGCCGCGTGGGAGGATCCCGCGCACCTGGTCCAGACCCAGCGGGATCGTCTCCTTCTCGAGAAGGCCGCGCCACCCGCGGCGGATCCCGAGGTGGGTGTTCCCATGGACGTTCTCGCCGTTGCGGACGATGGAACGGATGACGGCGTTGAGGCCGGGGCAGTCGCCTCCCCCGGTGAGGACTCCGATTCTCATGGGGCCAGGGTAGCGAGTCACATACGGGGGGTCGCTGTGCGGAGGGACATCGTCACATCCGCGGTACGTGGCCCGAGGGCGAAAGTCGCTCCTAGCGGGGTATCACACCTCCCGGAAGGCAGAGACTCCCCGGCGGTTGAGGTCGAAGCTCCAGAAAACTCGACGTTACCCCGACCATCGGTTAGGTGTGTCACTGCGACGAGTTCGTCAACATCACAAGATGCGCATTCTCGCACTCGGTGACATGCTCCTCGATATCGTCCCGCAGCGCTATCCCGTTCCCTCGTCCGACGTGCCGCACACCGCCACGCGGGTCGGAATCGGAGGGCGCGCCGCGGCTGTGGCCGCGTGGGTCAGTTCCCTGGGGGGTGAGGCCGGCCTGATCGGCGCGAGAGGTGACGACGTCGTCGCCCGTATGGCCGCCGCCGAGCTCTACCGCCGTGGCGTCCGCATGCACGGGCCGGTCGTCCGCGGGGAGACGGGCACCGTCGCCCGGCTCATCGGGGAGTCCGGGGTGCCTTCCGTCGCCGCGTCGCCGTCGCTCACGGCGGCCGACCTGGACCCGTCCTGGTTCGTGGGTGCGGACGTGCTCCACATCTCCGGGCACGGGCTCCTGAC
>CALMEC010000337.1 GCA_937862675.1 uncultured Actinomycetes bacterium | reverse complement strand
CGAGGCCTGCGTCGAGTTCCTGCTGGCGCGGTCGCGCAGCGACGCGCTCGAGGCCTACCCGAACAACGCGCTGGTGTACGAGGGGGCCCGCCGCATGCTGGTCGAGCGCGGCGTGCGCCAGATCACCTTCGGCCTCGAGTCGCTGGTCGGGCTGTCGCTGGTGGTGGGGGGTCTCCTCGCGGCCGTGTTCGCCACGCTGTTCGGGCTGGCGTCACCGCCGGGAGCCCTGCATCGGGGGGCGCCCGCGTCGCGCGACGTCCGGGGGCTCTTCCGCGTTCCGTCGATCTGGCGGGTGGTCGCCATCTCCGCGGTCCACGTCTCGGCGCTGACGACCGTCCTCAACTTCTCCGTGCCGGCCGTCCGCGACCAGGGGCACTCGTCGCTGGTGGGGGCCGTCCTGTTCGCGGTCGTCAGCGTCTCCGCCATGGCGTCGCGCCTCTTCTGGGGGCGGGTCGCGGATCTGGGACGCGGCACGCGCCGCCGCAGGTCGCTGCGCGACATCGGCATCGTCACCGTGGTGGGCGCGCTCGTCTTCTGGGTGATCGCGCCGCAGAGCCCGTGGCTCGCGCTGCCCGCGATGTTCGTCTTCGCGTTCGGCGCCATGGGCGCGAACGGGGTGCTGTACCTCATCGCCGGTGAACTGGCCGGTCCCGCCCGCGCCGGCCAGGCGGTCGGACTGATCTCGATGGTGCTGTTCGGTGTCAGCGGTGCGGTCTCGCCGGGCCTGGGCGCGATCGCCGACGCACTGGGCTACCGGTCGCTCTGGTTGTGCGCCGCCGGTTTCGGTGTGCTCAGCATCGTCCTGACGCTGGGCCTCCCCCATGACGATCCGGCGCCGCCGGACGATGTGCCGTCATCTCCCGCCCCGTGACGGACGTCAAGCACCCGTGAACGGCCGGACGTCGTCCGGCCGCCACCATCCGGGGTCGTGCGACCCGCGACGGACGGGTACCCCCGTCCGCGATCGGGACGGACACGACAGCTAGCATTGCCGGGTGACCACCGCACCCGCCGCACGCCCGGCTCGGGGCCTTGCGACCGTGCCGGCGCTGTTCGGCCTCGTCAAGTTCGCCCACACCGTCTTCGCGCTCCCGTTCGCCCTCGCCGGCGCGTTCCTCGCGCGTATGGCGTTCCCGTCCTGGGCGACCATCGGCTGGATCGTCCTGGCGATGGTCGGCGCACGGTCGCTGGCCATGGCGCTGAACCGGCTGATCGACGCGCGGATCGACGCGGCCAACCCCCGGACGGCGTCGCGCGAGATCCCGAGTGGCCGCCTCTCCCGCAGCCAGGTCGCCGGCTTCTCCGTCGCGTCGTTCGCCGTGCTCATCGTGGCGGTGAGTCAGCTGCCGCGGCTCACGTGGTATCTCTGGCCGATCCCCGTGGCGCTGTTCGTCGTCTATCCATACGTCAAGCGCGTCAGCTGGGCATGCCACCTGGTCCTCGGCGTCAGCATCGGGATCGCCCCCATCGGCGGATGGGTCGCCGTCACGGGGGACGTGGCGCCCGCGGCGTTCGTCCTCTGGGTCGCCGTGGCCGCCTGGGTCGCGGGCTTCGACATGCTGTACGCGCTGCTCGATCTGGAGTTCGACACGGAGGCGGGCGTCCACAGCGTCCCCGTCCGCTTCGGGATCCCCGGTGCGCTCATGGGCTGCCGGATCCTCCATGCGGTCACCGTGGCCGGACTGTTCGCGGTCGGGCTCCTGGTCGACGCCGGCGCCGTCTACTTCGCGGGCATCGCCGTCTGCGCGGCGATCCTGCTCTGGGAGAACCTGTCGGTGCGCCGGGGCGAGATCGACAAGGTCGCATTCGCCTTCGGGGTCATGAACGGCGTGGTGTCGATCCTCTTCTTCCTCGTGGTCTGCCTCGAGGTGTGGGTCCGCTGATCACCGGACGGGACATCGTGCGGTCCTACGGCCACCGCCGGGCCCTCGACCGCGTCGACATCACCGTCGCGGACGGTGAGCGCCTCGCCCTGGTGGGGCCGAACGGGGCGGGCAAGAACAACCTCCACCGGATGCTGGCCACCCTGCAGCGACCGGACGCGGGCACCCTCACCGTCCTCGGTGAACCGCTTCCCGACCGTGCGGACCGGGTACGGGGGCGCATCGGGTACCTGGGGCACGACCCCGGCGTCTACCTCGACCTCACCCCGCTGCAGAACCTCGAGTTCTTCGCCGACCTCTACGGCATCGCCGATCGGGACGCCCGCATCGAGGAGCTCCTCGACCTCGTCGGTCTCATCCACCGGGCGCATGACGCGACCCGCACCTTCAGCCGCGGGATGATGCAGCGGCTCGGGGTCGCCCGGCTTCTCCTCCACGATCCCCTGCTGCTCTTCCTGGACGAGCCCCACTCCGGCCTGGACGCGCTGGGCGAGGAACTCCTGAACCGGATCCTCAGGGCGGACCGGACAGCCGTCATCGTCACGCACGACCTCGAGAACGCGGCGGAGTGGGCCGATCGGATCCAGGTCCTCGACCGCGGGCGGTGTGCGGGCGAGATCCGTCCCGACGGGCGTCCCGGCCGTTCGGTGCGCGACGAGTACCGGGCGATGGTCGCATGAGCGTCTCTCGTCGGCGGCAGTTCCGTGCGCTCGTGCTGAAGGATGTCCGGCTCGAGATGCGCACCCGCGACACGCTCGTGGTCATGGTGCTGTTCGTGGTGATCGCCATGGTCATCCTGCAGTTCGGATTCGGGGTGCGCGAGGGCGACCTCTCCCGGTTCATCGGGGGGATGCTGTGGGTGCCGCTCGCGTTCGCGGCCGTGCTCGGCGTCGGGCGCAGCTACGTCCCGGAGCGTGAGCAACGCGTCCTGGACGCCGTGCTGGTGGCCCCCGTCTCGCGGTTCGTGATGCTGCTGGCGCGGGCAACGGCGATCGTGGCCTACCTGCTCGCCGTCCAGGTGATCGCGATCCCGCTCGCCGGCGTGTTCTTCGTCCGGGACGACTACTGGCCCAAGACGGGCTGGATCCTGATCGCCGCGCTCGCGGCCGACGTCGGCATCGGGATCCTGGGGACGATGGTCTCCGCAATGGCAGTGTTCACCCGTGCCCGCGAACTGGTGATGCCGGTGATCTTCCTGCCGCTCCTCGTGCCCATCGTCATCGCCGCGGCCGGGGCGACGTACTGCGCAGTGGTGTCGAACGACATGGCCCAGTACCGCAATTTCGTGCTGTTCCTCGTCGGCTTTGCGGTACTCTTCGCCCTCGTGGCCTACGCAACGTTCGATGCCGTCTTCGATGACTGAACACGGCGAGATGGTGT
>CALMEC010000336.1 GCA_937862675.1 uncultured Actinomycetes bacterium | reverse complement strand
GAGGAGGATCCATGGCTGACGAAACGTACGGCGCCGCCGAGGTCGGGGCGGGATTCGGGCAGACCGCCGGATCGTACGACGATCTGCTCCGTCACAACCAGTCCGGCGCCCGCCGTCTGATCGCCGCGCTTCCCGACGGTGCCTACGAGAGCGTCGTGGACGTCGGATGCGGGACGGGCTTCGCGACGTTCGCCATGCATGACCGCTTCGGCGTGAAACACGCGCTGGGCGTGGATCCCTCCCACGAGATGCTCGCCGTGATGCGCGAGTCCGGTCTGCGCCTCGCGCCGGACCTGCAACTGCAACTCCTCGTGGGCGATGCGGCTGCCCTGCCGACGGAGGACGCATCGGCCGACGCCGTGATCTCGACGATGGCCTTCCACTGGTTCCCGGACAAGGAGGGCGCCGTCCGTGAGATGGCCCGTGTCGTGCGTCCGGGCGGTCACGTCGCCATCCTCACCGCCGGACGTGGCACTGACGCCGAACTCCTCGAGATCATGCGCGGAATGGACCCGCCGGTGCCTGCGTCGTGGACCGGCGTCTTCGACTACATCCACCGCGACGTCCGCGAGATGGAGGACATCGCCGAGGGGGCCGGGTTGGTCCCGGTCGACATCTGGGCGGAGACCCGTCGTCGGCGCATCCCCGCCATGGACTATCTGGCGCGACTGCAGGCCGTGGCGTCGCATCTCTCGGCGGAGATGGATCCCGCCGAGGCCGAGGCGCACGGGCTGCGCCTGGCCGAGGCCCTTGCCGCGGCATCGGGCCCGCGCGGCTTCGACTACACCTTCGTCAAGCTGTTCGCGATCGCCAGGAAGCCCGACTGACGCGAGCGCCCCTTCGCTCGGCGGTGTCTGTTCCGGGTCCAGGACGGCGAACGGGTGCTGGACGATCTGGGAGGTGGAGCCGACGAATGGTGACGCCTCGCCTCGGTCTCATCGGCTGAGACCGGCACCTCGTGCGGTCGTCGCCGCGAAATCCCGGCTTCGTCCGGCTCATCCATCGGTGAGCCCGAGTCGGGCTCGTATCTCCCTCCGATGTTTCGATCGTTCGCACGCCGCCATCGCTGATCTGGCGGTGAGGCGCTCCACGCATGTCGGGGGCCACCTCACCGTCCCGCGGCGCACTACTCGGTGCCGAAGCCCACCTTCGCGGCGTCCTCCGGTGCGATCCGGACGAAGCAGAGTTCGCGCGGGTTCACCCAGAAGGTACCCTCCTCGGCGTCGAAGGACGTCCAGGCGTCGCCGGTCGCCGACAGCGCGGCCACGAGCGCATCCGCCGCGGACTGGTCCATGCTGACGCGGAGGACGCTGCCGCCGCTGAATCCAACTTCGAGTCGTCTCTTCATCATTTGCTGAGCACCGGGAGGGTTTTCTTCGGGGTGGTGGCGGGCTGCCAGGCAGGCAGCTTACGGATCTCGTCGACGTGTTTCATGGAGTCGACCTGGCTGGTGAACTTGAGCAGCTGGCTGCGTCCGTAACGGCGGAAGACCGGGACGCCCATGAGGCGGTAGATCAGGTCCATGGACCGGGTCGACATCCCCTCCCGGATCACCTTGAAGGCCTCCGGGCCACGTCCGCGGATGGAGAGGAACGCGAGCTTGGGGAGCCGGATGGTGGTGCGCCACTCCCGGGCGAGCATGGCGAGCACGCTGCCGATGTTGTGCCGGACGTCGCGGCTCATCATCTGCTTCCAGCCCTTGGACGAATAGAACCGCAGCATCCCCTTCCAGGTCGCCATCTGCAGCTCGTACGGGGTCATGTTCTTGGGCGCGATGATGCAGTGATGCCCGTCGTACAGGCTGTAGTCCTGCGTCAGCACGCGGTTGTCGGCACGCATCTGGGCGTCGAACGCGGTGCCCGGCAGAGTGGTCAGCATCATCATCTGGAGCGTGTCGACCTGGTGCTCCAGCGCGAAGTCGATGGTGGCCCGGACGGTGTCGACCGTGTCGGTGTCGGCCCCCACCACGAACATGCCGTGCACGCGGATCCCGTGCTCGTGGAGAAGCCGGATGGATGTCGTGATGTGCTCGACCTTCTGCTTCTTGTTGTAGGCGTCGAGGCCGGCCTGCGTGACCGACTCGAAGCCGACGTACACCATGTAGCAGCCGGAGTCGCGCATCAGCTGCAGCAGCTCGTAGTCGGGTGTGAGCTTCGACTTGGAGGTGTAGAGACTGTCGGCGCGGATCTGTGCCGTCCACATCGGCGTGATCTTCTCGGCGATCATCTGGCGGAAGAGCGCCTTCGACTGCCGCTTGTCGACGATGAAGATGTCGTCGTAGAAGAACACGCGCTCCGCCTTCGCCATGCGCAGCTCGCGCATCACGTTCTCGACGGACCGGCTGCGGAGCTTGCGGCCGAACATCTTGATGACCGAGCAGAAGTTGCAGTCGTACGGACATCCCCACTTCATCATGAGCGGGTAGGTGGTCATCCGCTCGCGCCCCTCCAGCAGGTGGAAGGCGGGGAAGGGAAGCGAGTCCAGGTCCTCACCGGACGCGGGCGGCGCCTCCGGGTTGTCGACCTGCTTGCCGTCGCCGTCCAGCCACGACAGCCCCAGCACGGCGTGCAGCTCGTCGTGTGCGCCGCCGCGGGTGATCCAGTCGAACAGCTGCACCCAGCCGATGTGCCCCTCGCGGCGGATGACGTAGTCCGCGTGGGTCAGGGCCTCGTGGGCCATGAACGTCACGTGGGAACCGCCGATGACCACCGGGATGCCGGCCTCCCGGATGCGATCCGCGTAGGCGTAGCCCTCGAGTGTCGTGTTGGTCGTGGTGGAGATGCAGACCAGGTCGGCGGACAGCACGTCGTCCCAGTCCACCTCGACGTCGCGGATCAGCTCGCAGTAGACCCACTGGTCGACGGCGGGGTCCCTCTCCTCGATGCACGCCGCGAGAAGGGGAAGACCGAGCTTGGGGAGGTTCGCGATCTCGTAGATGGTCGCGCCTTTGGGACGCGGTTCGATGTACCGGATCTTCATGTCACGTCTCCATGCGGGGCGTCGTGCGCCCCGACGAGTTCGGTGAGCACGCCGCCGGTGGAGCGCGGGTGCAGGAAGCCGATCATGTGGCCACCGAGGCCACGCCTCGGTTCATGGTCGATGAGTCCGACGCCCTGTGCAGCCAGGTCGCGAAGGGCGATCGCGACGTCCTTGACGCCGCTGTCGCGCAGGTTC
>CALMEC010000335.1 GCA_937862675.1 uncultured Actinomycetes bacterium | reverse complement strand
GCTGTCGGTCCGGACGTCGAGTGCGGCGAAGGTCCCGGTCACGTCCGCCCGGCCGCTGTCGCCGCGCGCGGTGAGCGACATCCCCTTCGGCACGCGGATCACGAACTGCGCGTTGCAGTACGCGTGCCAGTAGAAGTTGTGCCAGAAGGAGCCGTCGCAGGCGCGCGCCACGAGGGTGTCGCCGTCGACCGTCGCCTTCGGCGGGCTGCGGTGCCCGTACCAGTCGGCGTCGAGGGCGACCGACATGTGGTCCTGCTTCCAGGTCTCCACGCGGACGCGGGCGTTGCCCACGACGCGCACGTTGTCGACCGCCGGGAACGTGCGCTCCCAGCTCTCGGTGTTCTTGTGGGCTCCGAAGTTGAGGGCCAGCATGCCGCCGGCGGCGACGAGGGCGAGGCCGGCGACGACGACGCCCCGGATGAGCGGTCGATTGGCCGGTGCGGATTGGTCGGTGGTCATCACGCTGTGAGCGTAGACGCCACTGGGCGGTGCCGTCCTCGCCCGGGGGAGGCAACCGCGCTCACTCTCGGGAGTGATTCGCCCGGCGTCGACGGCGCATCGGGGTCGCCTTCTGCGGGCGTGGAACGCCGGTGTCGGACACCAGCGTTCCACGCGCTGCGAGGGAGATCGAGAAGCACCTGCAAATGGCCATATTGAGCTTTCGGCACCGATTTGATGGACCCACACGGCCGGACGACAGCGTCGTTGAGGACACCGTCGTGCGCCGGGTGGGACCGGCCACCGGGCGCGTCCGTCGAGCGGTCGGACCAAACAGATGTTCGCTACGATGAACGGCGTGGCACGCGCATCGCAAGGCGCCATCCGAGTCCTGGGTGCGCGCGAACACAACCTGAAGGACGTCTCGGTCGACATCCCGCGGGATGCCCTCGTCGTCATCACCGGGTTGTCCGGCAGCGGCAAGTCGAGTCTCGCGTTCGACACGCTCTACGCCGAGGGGCAGCGCCGCTATGTCGAGAGCCTGTCCTCGTACGCGCGTCAGTTCCTCGGCCAGATGGACAAGCCCGACGTGGACGCCATCGAGGGCCTCTCGCCGGCCATCTCCATCGACCAGAAGACCACCAGTCGCAACCCGCGCTCCACGGTGGCCACCGTCACCGAGATCTACGACTATCTGCGCCTGCTGTTCGCACGGGTCGGCACGCCGCACTGTCCCACCTGCGGACGCACCATCGCCGGGCAGAGCATCGAGCAGATCGTCGACCAGGTCCTCGAACTCGAGGACGGTGCCCGCTTCCAGGTGCTGGCGCCACTGGTCCGGGGGCGCAAGGGCGAGCACAAGGACGTGATCGAGCGCATCCGGGCGGAGGGCTTCGCCCGCGTGGCGATCGACGGTGAGACCTACACGCTGGACGACGTGCCCGCGCTCGACAAGCGACGCAACCACACCGTCGAGGTCGTGGTCGACCGTCTCATCATGCGCTCCGACGTGCGCCGACGGCTCGCCGAGAGCGTCGAGACGGCAGTCAACCTGGCCGACGGGCTCGTGCGCATCGGCGAGGTGGGGGGCGAGGAGCGCTCCTGGACCTACTCCGAGCGGTTCGCCTGTCCCGAGCACGGCGCGTCGCTCACCGAGCTGGCTCCGCGCATCTTCTCGTTCAACGCGCCGCACGGGGCATGCGAGGCGTGCACCGGCCTCGGCTTCACGCAGGAGGTCGACCCGGACCTCGTCGTCGAGCCGTCGCGAACCCTGCGTGAGGGCGCGCTCCTGCCGTGGGCCGATCGCACCACCGACTACTACGAGCTCCTGCTCGACTCGGTGTCCGAGGAGTACGGCATCGACCTCGACACTCCGTTCTCCGACCTTCCGAAGGACGAGCAGCGCATCCTGCTGCAGGGCCCCCCGGGCGGGCGTGACCGTCTGCGCCTGGCCCGTGCGCGCAAGAAGTCCAGACGCGGCTTCTCGTCCACCTCGACCTGGTTCGAAGGACTCATCCCGCAGCTGCGCCGTCAGTACCGCACATCGCAGTCCAACCTGGTGCGCCAGCGCATCGAGGAGTACATGGCGCTCGTGCCCTGCTCGGCCTGCGGCGGCGCACGACTGAAGCCCGAGGTCCTCGCGGTCACGGTGAGCGGATCCAACATCCACCAGGTCACCACCCTGTCGGTGTCCGACGCGCTCGCCTTCTTCGACGACATGACGCTCACCGAGACGCAGGCGTTCATCGCCCAGCGCGTGGTGCAGGAGATCCGAGAGCGGCTGCGTTTCCTCGACGCCGTCGGCGTGGGATACCTCACCCTGGCGCGTGCGGCGGGGACGCTGTCGGGCGGCGAGGCGCAGCGCATCCGCCTGGCCACCCAGATCGGCGCCGGTCTCATGGGCGTCCTCTACATCCTCGACGAACCGTCCATCGGCCTGCACCAGCGCGACAACCAGAAGCTCACGGCGACGCTCGAGCGTCTGCGCGATCAGGGCAACACCGTGATCGTGGTCGAGCACGACGAGGACATGATGCGCGCCGCCGACCACATCATCGACATGGGCCCCGGGGCCGGTGAGCACGGCGGGATCGTGGTCGCCGAGGGCACCGTCGACGAGGTCACGGCCACGGACGGATCCGTCACGGGCGCCTATCTCTCGGGACGCCGGGCCATCACGCCGCCCGCGGAGCGGCGGACGCCCAAGGGATGGCTCGGGGTGCGGGGGGCCGCCGAGAACAACCTCCAGGACATCGACGTCGACATACCGGTCGGCGTGTTCACCTGCGTCACCGGCGTCTCCGGATCGGGCAAGTCCACGCTCGTCAACGAGATCGTCCTCAAGGCCCTGGCCGGCCGCCTCAACCGCAAGGCCCAGCGTCCGGGACGGCACACCGGCATCGAGGGGCTCGAGCACTTCGACAAGGTCATCGCCATCGACCAGTCGCCGATCGGGCGCACCCCGCGGTCCAACCCGGCCACCTACACGGGACTGTTCGACCAGATCCGCCAGCTCTTCTCCCAGACCCAGGACGCACGGGCACGCGGATACGCACCCGGGCGGTTCAGCTTCAACGTCCGCGGCGGGCGCTGCGAGGCGTGCACCGGCGACGGCACCATCACCATCGAGATGCACTTCCTCCCGGACGTGTACGTGCCGTGTGAGGTCTGCCACGGCAAGCGGTACAACCGCGAGACGCTCGACGTCTACTACAAGGGCAAGAACATCCACGAC
>CALMEC010000334.1 GCA_937862675.1 uncultured Actinomycetes bacterium | reverse complement strand
TAGATGTGGCCCTTCTCGTACAGGTCCACGAACACGTGGAGGACGGCCTCGTGGTAGCCGTCGTCCATCGTGAAGCGCTCGCGGTCGTAGTCGAGCGTGCAGCCGAGGCGGCGCAGCTGGCCGATGATCGTGCCGCCCGAGTGGTCGCGCCACTCCCAGACGCGGCGCACGAACTCCTCGCGGCCCAGCTCCCGGCGATAGATCCCCTCGGCCGCGAGGGCCTTCTCCACCACCGCCTGGGTGGCGATGCCGGCGTGGTCGGTGCCGCAGATCCACATCGTCTCGTCGCCGGCCATGCGGCGCGTGCGGATCAGCAGGTCCTGGATGGTGTTGTTGAGCGCGTGCCCGATGTGGAGCGCGCCCGTGATGTTGGGCGGCGGGATCGCGATCGAGTAGCCGGGGGCGTCGCGGGAGGGGCCGGCGGGCCCGACGCGGGCCGCCCGCCATGCCTCCGTCCAGCGCGGCTCGACCTCCGAGGGGTCGAACCGGTTGACGGGCTTCACGGCCTCACCCTCACGGGGAGCGGTTATGCGGACTCCCCGCCGGCTTCGGCGGCCCGCTCGGGCGCCTCGGTGACGAGGGTCGGCGGCAGGCCCTTCTCGATCGTCTCGCGGGTGACCACGCACTTGCGCACGTCGTCGCGGGACGGCAGCTCGAACATGACGTCCATGAGCGCCGACTCGATGATGGACCGCAGTCCGCGGGCGCCGGTCTCGCGCTCCAGGGCACGCCGGGCGATCGAGGTGAGCGAGTCGTCCGAGAAGACCAGCTCGACGTTGTCGAACGAGAAGAAGCGCTTGTACTGCTTCACCAGGGCGTTGCGGGGCTCGGTGAGGATCTCGATCAGGTCGCGCTCGGTGAGCTGGTGCACCGAGGTGACGACCGGGAGACGGCCGATGAACTCCGGGATGAGCCCGAAGTTGGTGAGGTCCTCGGGGAGCACCTGGCTGAAGAGGTCGTGGACGTCGCGCTCGTGCTTGCTGCGCTGGTCCGCCGTGAAGCCGACGCCCTGCGTGCCGGTGCGCCGCTCGATGATGGAGTCGAGGCTGCCGAACGCACCACCGCAGATGAACAGGATGTTCGTGGTGTCGATGGAGAGGAACTCCTGGTGGGGGTGCTTGCGCCCCCCCTGCGGCGGCACCGATGCGACCGTGCCCTCGAGGATCTTGAGCAGCGCCTGCTGGACGCCCTCGCCGGAGACATCGCGTGTGATCGACGGATTGTCGGCCTTGCGCGCGATCTTGTCGACCTCGTCGATGTAGATGATCCCGGTCTCGGCGCGCTTGACGTCGAAGTCGGCCGCCTGGATCAGCTTGAGGAGGATGTTCTCGACGTCCTCACCGACGTAGCCGGCCTCGGTCAGCGCCGTCGCGTCGGCGATCGCGAACGGGACGTTGAGGATGCGCGCGAGCGTCTGGGCCAGGAGCGTCTTGCCACAGCCGGTGGGTCCCAAGAGCAGGATGTTGCTCTTCTGGAGCTCGACGTCGGCGTCGCCCTCCGTCATCATGTTGACGCGTTTGTAGTGGTTGTAGACGGCGACGGCCAGCGTCCGCTTGGCCTCCTCCTGCCCCACCACGTAGTCGTTGAGGACCGACCAGATCTCCCGCGGGCGCGGCAGGCTCTCGCCGTCGAAGTACGCGGGTGCGACGAGCTCCTCGTCGATGATCTCGTTGCACAGGTCGATGCACTCGTCGCAGATGTACACCCCCGGCCCCGCGATCAGCTTCTTGACCTGCCGCTGCGACTTGCCGCAGAAGCTGCAGAGGAGTTGCTCCGTTGAATCGGTCGGTCGTGCCATGTCTCGCGCGTCGCCTCCGCTCAGTGGTTCGGCTGGATCACCTGATCGATGATCCCGTACTCCCTCGCCTCGTCGGCGCTCATGAAGTAGTCGCGCTCCGTGTCACGCGCCACCTTCTCGATCTCCTGGCCGGTGTTCTCGGCGAGGATCTCGTCCAGACGCTTGCGCAACGTGATGATCTCGCGGGCGTGGATCTCGATGTCGGAGGCCTGCCCCTGGAATCCGCTGGACACCTGGTGGATGAGGATCTTCGAGTTGGGCAGCGCCATGCGCTTGCCCTTCGCCCCGCCCGCGAGCAGGAAGGCGCCCATGCTCATCGCGATGCCGACGCAGATGGTCTGCACATCGGGCTTGATGAACTGCATGGTGTCGTAGATGGCGAGGCCCGCGTACACCGAGCCGCCCGGCGAGTTGATGTAGATCGAGATCTCCTTGTCGGGATCCTCGCTCGACAGGTGCAGCAGCTGGGCCACGACCAGGTTGGCGATCTGGTCGTCGATCGGCGTGCCCAGGAAGATGATCCGCTCGTTGAGCAGGCGGGAGTAGATGTCGAACGAACGCTCGCCGCGCGAGGTCTGCTCGATGACCATCGGGATGAGGGGGCTCACGTCTTCCGGTTCCTTTCCACGTGCGTGGCGACCAGCGTAGCGATGATCTCGTCGGCGACGCCCTCGACGCTCCCGGCATGTCGCGGACGAAGTCACCGCAGTGCCGTCCGGCACTGCCCGGCTGCGGGGCCTATCGACGACGCGGTGGCGGTGGCGGACGCCTGCCCGCCTTCACGGCGTAGCGGGCGAAACCGACGAACCCGGCGATCAGCGTGGCTCCGAGGAAGGGCACGAGGACCGTCGCCACGCTCGCCTCTCCACGCGAGACGATGATCGCGAGAAGGGCGTAGGCGGCGACCCAGACGATAGTGACGATGCCGAACGTGCCGAGCCCGCGCTTCTCCCCGGGGGTCCGTTTGGCCAGGTCGATCGCGACGACCACGGCGAGGGTGAGGAGGGAGGCCAGGACGAACCCGGCCAGGAACGGGATGCCCGTGATGTTCTCGTTGAACGCGGCCAGGAGCACGAACCATGTGGGGATGCCGATGAACATCGCACGTCCGCAGCGACGCGTGATGCGATCGATCACATCCCAGTCGTCCGGAGGGGAGGGACGATCGTCGTGGCGGCCGGTCCGGGGGTCGGGGTCCATCGCCGTAGGCTACGCATCCCGCGGCGGGGTCCTCCGGTTGCGGGGTGGGCGGTGCCCTGCGGTGAGGGGGCCCGCGGAGCAGGGCGGGCCCCCGCTCCCGTCACCGGCATCTGGCGATCCGCCGGATGCCCTTGACCGACCCTTGACCGACGGCGCCTTGCGGGTGCGACGTGGCCGGACGTAGCGTGCCCGTATGAAGAAGCTGAGAGCACTGCTGGTGGCGGGATCCGTGATCGCCGGCGCCGGCATCGCCGCGCCCGCCGCCATGGGCGCCCACTTCACCAGCCCGTCGGGCGCGATCGACTGCCGTCTCGACGCGGCCGGTGGTGGCACGGCCACCTGCTACGTGCAGAAGGCCCGCTGGCACGCGTACAAGCCGAAGCCGCGCTCCTGCCCGCTGGCATGGTTCCCCACCGAGATCAGTCTGACCGGGCGCACCACGCACGTCGGCGGCTGCCGTGGCGACATCGGACCGATGTGTCTTCCCGGCAGCCCCTGCACGGTCCTGCGCTACGGGCGCAGCATCACGCTGAAGGGGATCCGGTGCACGTCCACCACCACCGGGATGACCTGCCGTCGCACCACCGGTGCCAAGCGCCAGGGGTTCAAGGTCGCCCGTGAGGGCGTCACCCTCTACCGGTAGGCCCCTCGTCCGTGCACCTCCGCTACATGGAACGGCGGAAGAAACCGGTCACCGTGGCGGATGATGGCGGGCCGCTCTGGCCGGTCGGTCCGGCGGCCCGGCGACGCCGTCACCCGTTCGGGGGATGGACGTTCCGGTCGTCGTCGTGTTGACTTGTCGCGGGCGGAGTGTGGCGCCCGCATGCGAACCCCGGTCCCCGACCGGGGACAGGTGAACCGTCATGAGGAATCTTCGTACCGCCATCGTCTCCGCTGCCGTGCTGGCCGGCGTCACGGTGGCCGCCCCCGCCGCGCTCGGCTTCGTCCAGATCACGAGTCCCTCGCGCAACATCGACTGCATCGTCGACGCCACCAGCGGCGGCAGCGCGTCCTGCCTGGTCGAGAGGACGACGTGGAAGCACTACCCGGCGCGCCCGAAGAGCTGCGACCTCGACTGGGTCCGCAGCCAGGTCACGCTCTGGAAGCGCAACGTGACGCTCGGCGGCTGCCGCGGCGACATCGGCCCCCAGTGCATCGCGGGCCAGGCCACACCCTGCCGGGTCCTGGCGTACGGCAAGAGCGTCGTCGTCGGGGGCATCCGCTGCACCTCGACCACCAGCGGCATGGTGTGCCGGCGCACCACCGGCAAGAAGCGCCAGGGGTTCAAGGTCTCCAAGCAGGGGTACACGCTGTACCGCTGACGCCGGCGTGCCCCTGGTGTCCGGAAGCGGGCGGCGGGGGCCGGCTGTCGGCCGGGCACGTTCCACGCCTTCTGCGGCGGGGGACGCGCTATCCGCTCGGAGCGGGCGCCCGGGGGGGGGGCGGCCCGTCGGAGGAGAACGACTACCATCGGTGCGTGATCCTCGATGGTCTCTCCCCCGAGCAGCGTGACGCCGTCACCCACCCCGCCGGGCCGATGCTCGTGGTCGCCGGCGCCGGGTCCGGCAAGACGCGTGTCCTCACGCATCGCCTGGCATGGCTCGTCGAGAACGGTGCCGAGCCGGACCAGATCGTCGCACTGACGTTCAGCGCGCAGGCCGCCGACGAGCTCCGCTCGCGTGCCGAGACGCTCCTCGGGCGTGCGCACGAGTCACTGCGCGTCATGACGTTCCACTCGTTCGCCGGTGAGCTCACCCGCGTCCATGGCGTGGAGCACGGACTTCTCCCCCACGCGGTCTGGGCCACGGAGGAGGAGCGGGTGCTGCTCATGCTGGAGCGCATCGGGGAGCTCGACCTCGTGCGCCATGATCTGCGCGGTGGCGCCGGAACCGTCGTCGGCGACATCATCCGCCGGATCGAGCGCTGCAAGAACGAGCTGGTCACCGCCGACGACTTCGTCCGCTACGCCACCGTGGCCGTCGAGGAGGCGGCGTCGCGGAAGGAGAGGATCGAGCGGGAACGCGACCTCGAGTTCGCGCGCGCCTATCAGGCCCATGACCGGTGGCTCGCCGAGGAGGGACTCGTCGACTACGGGGAGGGCATCGTCCGCGCCGTCCACGTGCTGCGCTCCAACCCGGACCGGCTCGCCGCCGTCCGCGAGAGCGTCCGCCACGTCCTCGTCGATGAGTTCCAGGACACCGACTTCGCACAGTCCCAGCTGCTCTACCTGATCGGCGACGAGGCCGACAGCCTGGTGGCGGTGGGCGACGACGACCAGGGGATCTACCGATTCCGCGGGGCGTCCACCAAGAACATCCTGGACTTCCGGGCCCGGTACCCCCATCGGCGCGAGATCAGGCTGGAGCGCAACCACCGCTCCACGCAGTCGATCCTCGACGCGGCCCACGCACTGGTCGAGCCGCTCCCCAATCGCGCCGACAAGCACCTCGTGGCGCGTGACGACGCCACCGGCCCATCGCCGCGCCTCTGGGTCGCGCGCGACGAGGACGGGCAGGCACGCGCGGTCGCCGAGGCGATCCTCGCGTATCAGTCGCAGGGTGTCGCCCTCGAGGAGCAGGCGATCCTCATGGACTCGGTGCGCACTGAGGCACCCGCATTCGTCCGCGTGCTGGAGGCCGCCGGCATCCCGCATCAGGTGCACGGCGGGCTGGGCCTCTTCGAGCGCCGCGAGGTGCGCGAGACCATGGCCTGGCTCCGTGCACTCGCCGATCCGGACGACCCGCAGGCGCACCTGCGCCTCGCTGCGGACCTCGGGCTGCCGTGGGCCGAGAGCACCGACGCCGTGCACATGGCGGAGGAACGGCACGAGACGGCGACCCTCGCGCTGGCGCGCGTGGCCGATTCGGTGGACCGTCCCGAGTTCACGGCGATCCTGGACGCGATCGGTCCCGCGATCGTCGGACCGCCGACGGACCTGGTCCGGGAGGTCCTCGACCGCAGCGGGATCCGCGCACGGGCGCTCTCCCTCGGTGGTGCGGAGGGCGCCGCCCGGCTCGCCGGCATCGCGGCGCTCGAGCGGCTCTCCGTCGAGCTCGCCGAGCGCGATCCGACGGTGGACGCCGGCACCCTGGTGTCGCGTCTGGTGGGTCTTTCCGAGGTCGGCCACCGGGGGCGGGTCGAGCGCGGACCGGAGCGCACGGGCGTCCAGGTTTCCACCATCCATCAGTCGAAGGGCCTCGAATTCGAGGTCGTCTTGGTGGGCGGCCTGGGCGCGGCACGGGTGCCCGGACGGGAGCGCGGGGGGGAGGACATCCCCGATGCGGTCGAAAAGGCGGCGAAGCGGGGCCGCGTCGTCCTCGCGGGGGGTGACGGCCCGGTCTCGTGCGCCGCGCAGCAATTGGCGGGCAGCGACGCCGAACTCGCGCTGCAACTGCTTCAGCAGATCGTCGATGCGCAGGCTCGATATCTCCGTCTGCATCACGCCGCTGTCCA
>CALMEC010000333.1 GCA_937862675.1 uncultured Actinomycetes bacterium | reverse complement strand
CGCCGGAGACGATCTTCGATGCGGGGCCGGGCGATCTCTTCGTCGTGCGCAACGTCGCCAATCTCGTGCCGCCCTACGAGCCGGACGGCGAGTTCCACTCGACCTCGGCGGCGCTGGAATTCGCCGTGCAGAGCCTGAAGGTCCAGCACATCGTCGTCATGGGCCACGGCCGCTGCGGCGGCATCCGCGCCGCGCTCGAACCGGCGACCGCGGAACACCTCCGCCGAGCCGGGCGGGAGCGCGCGTCGCTCTTCTCGATGGACACCATGGGCGCGCAGGGCTGGGACGCGATCCGGGCGGCAACGACGTGAGGGGCGGTCCCGCATCATTGTTGCCCCTGCGAGCCGGAATGCGCCTGCCTGACAGCGCTGGTGTCAGACACTTAACACGCGCAGGGCGAACCCGACCGATGAAAGCGCCCTGCTCGTCGCCGGTCGTGGGACACGCCCGCGGCGACGCCCGTCTCGGCTGCCCGGTCCCCGGCGTTCGTATCTGCCGCCGCGTCCCGCGTGTTAAGTGTCTGACACCAGCGCTGTCAGCCCCGCGATTGAAGCTCACGGACGGACGACCGTGAAGCTGGCCCTCATCGGCACCCGCGGCATCCCAGCCGCCTACTCCGGCTTCGAGACGGCGGTGGAGAACCTCGCCGCGGTCTTCGCCGAGCGTGGCCACGAGGTGGTGGTCTATTGCCGCCCGCACATGACCGAGCGGCACGACGAGTACCGCGGAGCCCGGCTGGTGCACCTGCCGACCATCCGGAACAAGTACCTGGACACGCTCGCCCATACCGTCATATCGACGGGACACATGGTGACCCGCGATCGCCCCGACGTCGCGCTCTACTTCATCGCCGGCAACGCCCCCGTCGTCCCGCTGGCGCGACTGGCGCGCGTTCCGAGCATCCTGCAGATCGACGGCCTCGACTCCGAGCGCGCCAAGTGGCCGGCGGCGGCGAAGGCCTACCTGCGTTTCACCGAGCGCATCGCCCCGTGGGCGGCCACCGTCACCGTCACCGATTCCGATGCCGTCGCCGAGAGCTACCGGGCCCGGTACGGACGCCGAATCGACGCCATCCCCTACGGCGCCGACCTGCCCGATCCCGGCGGGACGGAATGGTGCGACCGGCTGGGCGTCGAACCGGGCCGCTTCATCCTCTTCGTCGGACGGCTCGTCCCCGAGAACAACGCGCATCTGCTCGTGGAGGCCCACCGCCGTTCGGGCACCGACTGGCCGCTCGTCGTCGTCGGCGACGCCCCTTACAGCGAGGACTACATCGCCGGCCTGAAGCGGAACGCGGGCCCCGGCGTGCACTTCCCGGGATACGTCTTCGGCACCGGCTACGGGGAGCTCGTCCATCGCTGCGGGATCATGTGCGCGCCCACCGAGGTCGGCGGCACGCACCCCGTAATCATCGAGGGCCTCGCGGCCGGCGCCTGCCTCGTGGTGAGCGACCACGCACCCAACCTCGAGGTGGTGGGCGACGCCGCCGCGGCCTTCCCGCTCGCCCCGGGCGCCGAGGGCCTGGCCGACACCATCACGGCCCTCGTCTCCGACCCGGACCGTCGACGCGATCTGGGGGAGCGGGCGCGCACCCGTGCGGCCGAACGCTTCAGCTGGCAGACCTGCGCCGACCGCTACCTGGAGATCTGCACCAGGATCCGGCGTGGCTGACCGCTCCCCGCCCCGGGTGGCGGTGGTCATCGTCTCCTACGCGTGCCGCGACGAGCTCCGGGACGTCCTGGACGACCTCGACCGCATCCGCACCGAGGAACCGGTGTCGGTGCACGTCGTCGACAACGCCTCCTCCGACGGCACGGCCGCGATGGTGGCGGACCGCTTCCCCTGGGTCGACTTGGAGGCGTCCGCCGAGAACCTCGGCTTCGGGCGTGCCAACAACCGTGCCTTCGCACGCATCGACGCTCCGTACGTCCTGGTGCTGAACCCCGACACGCGCATCACCGCCGACGCTCTGCGGGCCATGCGCGACGCCATGGAGAGCGACGCGACCATCGGCATCCTGTCGCCCCGCGTGGTGGACGCCGACGGACGGGACGACCCCAACACGCGACGCGGCTTCCCGACACTGTGGAGCACGTTCTGCGCGGTGACCGGTCTGGCACGCGTACTGCCCGACCGTCGGTCACGGCGCTACACGATGGGCTGGATCGCCCCCGACCAGGAGGCGGACGTCGAGGCCGTCAGCGGTGCCGTCATGCTCTGCCGGACCGGGATGTTGCGGGCGACGCACGGCTTCGACGAGCACTTCTTCATGTACGGCGAGGACATCGACCTCTGCCTGCGCGCCCGTGCGTTCGGCTGGCGCGTGCGCTACTGGCCGCACGCCACGGTGATCCACCTCGGCGGGCGCAGCGGCATGAGCCCGCGGGCGCGGCGCGCATGGGCCACGTCGATCGGCGACCTCCACCGCATCCATCGGCCCGGCTGGCGGGGACAGGCGGCGGGGACGATCAGCGATCTGGCCGGACGCGTCCTGTCGGCACCGGCACTGGTACGCGTGTTCCGATCACGATCGCGGCGCGACTGATCGACGTATCGGACCCCATCGGACCGGCCGGCCGGGTCACCCCGGGTCCGTGGTCCCCTCCAGCGGAGGCACCCGGGGCGGGAACGCGAGACTGAAGTCCTCTTTGTCGAGCGTCAGGTTCGGGTTGTACCCCGGATCGGAGCGGCGCGAGGGCATCCACCGCCACATCAGGTAGTCGCGCTCCCGGTCGTGGCGGGCCCGGTTGGGACGCGCCTCGTCACTGCCCCGGGTCTTCGACTCGTGGTGGACCAGTCTCGCGAAGGGCGTGGTGATGTGCCGCAGCCCCGCGTCCGACAGGCGCAGGCACAGGTCGACGTCGTTGTAGGCGACCGCGAGGTGGCGTTCGTTCAGGCCACCATGTCCCAGGTAGACGTCCCTGCGGACCATGAGGCACGCCGCCGTGTTGCCGCCGACCTCGTGGACGACGCACAGCCGCCCGAAGTAGCCGAGCGACTTCGGGTCGAAGTTCTTGTGACCGTGTCCCGCCGTGCCGCCGATGCCGATGACCAGCCCCGCATGCTGCGTCGACCCGTCCGGGTAGTACAGCCGCGCCCCGACCGTGCCGATGCCCGGACGGGAGCACCACGAGAGAAGCTCCTCGATCCAGGAGGGGCTGATCACCTCGGTGTCGTTGTTCAGGAGGATCAGGTAGTCGCCGGTCGCCTCGCGGGCCGCCATGTTGTTGATGGCCGAATAGTTGAACGGTGCGTCGTAGGCCAGCACGCGGGTGTCGGGCTGCACCGCGAGCGCACGCAGGTAGGCACGCGTGTCCGGGTCGTCCGACTGGTTGTCGACGATGAGGATCTCGTACGCGTCGTACGTGGAGAGACGGCGGATGCTCTCGATGCAGCGCCGGAGGATGGACAGCCCGTTTCGCGTCGGAATGACGATCGAGACCCGTGGATGGGGCTCGGGCACCGACAGTCGCACCCGATAGGTGGCCGGCGCGTCGCCGTGCACCACGACGGCCCCGGGATCCGTCGCCCGGAGGTGCTCCTCCACCGCGGCACGTCCCGCCTCCACGGCGTAGGGCTTCTCGTCGATGTCGAGGGCGACCGATCCGGGGATCACCCGCCAGTGATAGAGGATCCGCGGCACGTGCCCGGTCTCGTCCGCTCTCAGCACCGCCGCGCACCGGAGCATGAGGTCGTGGTCCTGACTGCCCTCGAACCCCTCACGCATCAGGCCGACCTCGTCGATGAGGCCCCTGTCGAGCACGCACAGGTGCGTGATGTAGTTCTGCCCGAGAAGCTGCTCGTGGTTGAAGTCGGGCTTGAAGTGGGGGCCGAAGCGCTCGCCGTCCGGGGTGATGCGGTCCTCATCGCTGTAGACGAGGCGGTGTCCCGGGTTCTCGACGAGGTGCTCGGCCATCGCATACAGGGCATGCGGCCGGAGCTCGTCGTCGTGGTCGAGGAGAGCCACATAGGGCTTGGTCGAGATCGCATAGGCCGAGTTGGTCGCGGCGCTGATGTGCCCGTTGCGATCGCGGTACACGATCCGGATGCGATCGTCGGCGGCCGCGTACTCGTCGAGCACGGCCCGCACGTGGGACACGGTGGACGCGTCATCGGCGATGCACAACTCCCAGCGCGGGTACGCCTGGTCGATCACCGACTCGATCGCCTGCCGCAGATAGCGCTCCGGCGTGTTGTACACCGGCATGAGGACCGAGAACTCGGGACCGTCGCCCAGCCGCGCGACGAGGCGGTCCAGCCGTTGGCGCACAGCGGCGTCGATGGTGTCGAACTGCGCGTGCCAGATGGCGTAGTCGACGTTCAGTGCCGGGTTGAAGAGGGCGGAGTGATCCGGGGGCGCGGCACCTGCCGCACCCGACGAAGCCCGCCGTCGGCGGATGAACTCACCCACCGCGCGGACCGGTGCCGTCAGGCGCCACGAGTCCGACTTGACGATCGCCTCGAGGTCCCGGTGGGCCTCCTCCGCATGACGCTGTGAGGCCGCGGCACGGTCCTCGGCACGGTGGAGTGAGTCGACGGTGCGGGTGTTGAGGCGGTCGAGCTCGTCGATCAGACGGGCGTGGAGATCGTCGCGCCCGATGTCGCCGGGCAGATCGGCCAGCCGCTCCGCGACGCGTGCGGCACGTCCCCAGACGGCGGGCTCCAGGACTCGGTGCAGAGGATCGTCCGCGTCGACGGAGCGCACGGCGACGGCACCCGCGCCCTCGCCCGGGAGTGTGGCGACCGAACCCGCGCCGGCGAGCGCCTCGATGCCTGGTGCGATCAGGAGCCGTGTGACCGGCCCCGGATGCCACGAGCCGGCGTCGTCGCCCACGATGGCGAGGTCCGCGTCGTCCGCGTCGCGGGCGATCCCCACGCCGGACGCCGTGACGGCGCGCACCAGAGCATCCGGAACGGTGCCCCGCACCGCCGCGGATCGCACCCCGGCGAGATCGACCAGCGCCGCGACCAGGACCTCCCGCGCGGCGGCGTCACCGAATCCCGCGTCACCCAGCCGCATGCGCGCGGCGATCAGCCGACTCGTGTCCACCCGCTGGCACCCCTCCGTCCGATGGTTCGTCCCGATCCGCCCGTGGGCGAGCCTACCCGACGACCGGGGATCAGCCGTCCACCCCGGCCCACAGGCGGATGAGGCCCTCCGCGGTCCTGCTCCACGAGAACGCGGCCGCCCGCTCGCGCCCCTTCGCCACCAGGGCCCGCGCCCGCCCGGGTTCCCCGGCCAGCGCGTCGATCGCCGCGCCCCATTCCGCCGGGGCGTCCGGCGACAGGACGACGGCGGCGTCCCCCGCCACCTCACGGAGCGCCGGGATGCCGGCCGCGATGACGGGGGTGCCCGCCTGCATGGCCTCCAGCACCGGCAACCCGAACCCCTCGCGGCGCGACGTGACGAGGACGGCCACGGCGTCACGCCGGAGCGCGGCGAGAAATGCGGCGTCGACGTACCCGAGCACCCGGACCCGAGCGGCGACCCCCCTGGCCTCCGCATGACCCAGCAGGTCCTCCGTCAACATCGGACTGGACACCCCGACCATGACCAGGTCGACATCGGCATGTGACGCCGCCAGGGCGTCGATGGCGAGCCCGGGGTTCTTGTGGGGCTCGAAGCTGTTCGCGTAGAGCACGTACGGCCGGTGCGGCGTCTCACCCGCGGGTTCCGGCTGCGCGGGGATGCCCAGCGGGATCACCGCGATCCGCTCGCCGGGCAGACCGAGCGTCGCCATGACGTCATCGGCCGTCGCCCGTGAGATGCACGCCACCATCTCGACCGTCCTCAGCCTCCGGAGATTGGCCCGCACGAGGGACGACAGACGGGGACGGTCGCCCGGATCGTGCAGGGGCACCAGGTCGTAGCAGGTCGCCACGGTCGGCATGCGGCGCCCATCCGGGATGAGCTCGTGCTGGGTGGCATGGAAGAGCCACGGGCGTCTGCGGCGGACGGCCCGCTCGATGAGGAGCCGCGGCCACAGGTCCGGGAGGCGCTCGACGCGCCACGCCGGCCAGCGGACGCGGACACAGCGGAAACCGTCGACCGGCTCCTGCCGGTCGGTGACGAGGAGGACCGGCCGTTCGGCCGGGCCGAGCACCTCGGCAAGCCCGGAGACGGTGCCCCGGACGGCGGCGCCGATCCCGCGGGCGGCGTGCGCGCGTGCCAGCGGGGTGGCGTCGAACAGGACGTCGGACGGCCTCATTCCGGTCTCCAGTGGACGTCGGGACGCGCCAGGACGTCCGCCCAGCGTGAGCGCGCGACCAGCCAGTCGCCGACCGTGTCCGCGGCGACGTCGCGTCCCCGACTGCGGGACTCGTGGTGGACCAAGGGCCGCGTGTCGACGAGTCGCACCCGGTAGCCCGCACGCCGAGCCCGCAGGCAGAGGTCGAGGTCGTTGTAGTCGTGCGCGAGGAGGGGATCGAGCCCGCCCAGGCGGATGAAGGTGGCCCGGCGGAGCGCCATGCACGCCGCCGTCACCGCGGTGCGCTCCCCTCCCGCCGTGGCGGCCACCACGGCGGGCTCGGCGAGGTCGCGCCCCGCGAGGGGATGGACGGGGACGCCGCCGGTGATGGCCATGCCCGCGTGCTGGAGCGTGCCGTCCGGGTAGATGAGCGGAACGCCCACGACGCCGACGCCGGGGTCCCGGAGTGCCGCGACGAGCCGGACGGGCCAGTTCGGATCGACCAGCTCGACGTCGTTGTTCAGCAATACGACGACATCCCCCGACGCCGCGTGGACGCCGCGATTGACCAGGCGCGGGAAGTTGAAGGGGATGGACAGCCGCTCGACGTGTGCGTCCGAGGATCCCAGCAGCCGGAGTGCGTCGCGGTCGCGGGTCCCGTTGTCG
>CALMEC010000332.1 GCA_937862675.1 uncultured Actinomycetes bacterium | reverse complement strand
AAAAGCCCGATGTCGACCTGATCGAAGGGCTGTCTCCCGCGATCTCGATCGAGCAGAAGGCCACTAGCCATAACCCGCGCTCCACCGTGGGCACGGTCACCGAGATCCACGACTACCTGCGCCTGCTCTACGCCCGCGCTGGTACGCCCTACTGCCCCGACCACCATATCGCGTTGCAGGCACAAAGCGTGGCGCAGATGGTGGACGCCGCACTGGCGCTGCCGGAAGACACCAAGCTGATGATCCTGGCGCCGGTGGTGGCGAACCGCAAGGGCGAGCATGTCGACCTGTTCGAGGCGATGCAAGCGCAGGGCTTCGTGCGCTTCCGCATCGGCTCGGGTGGGGGGGCGGCGGGGCCGGTCATGTTGCCGGGGCCGGGCGATGGCCGAATGGAGCGTGTTCATGAAGCGTCTGATCGTGAGTCTGGTGGTGGTGCTGGCCCTGGCGGGGGGCGTGTGGGCGCAGGAGAAGGGGGAGACGGCGGCGGCGCGGGTGGAGAGCCCGGGGTCGGGGCCGGTGGTGGACCTGCACCCGAAGTGGACGGTGGGGGATGTGACGGTGTATGAGTACGAGCTGCTGAGCAACGCGTACGCGCGGATCGGGGAGGACGAGAGCAAGAAGTCCGGGCAGTTGTACAAGCAGATGGGGCGGCTGGCGCGCCGGGTGGTGTCGGCGGACGAGTCGGGGGTGACGCTGTCGCTGAGGTTCGAGCGGCTGTACCTGCAGTCGGCGGTGGGGACGAGCGTGATGTACTACGACTCGGCGGACGGGGATGCGCCGGCGAAGGTGAACCAGCTCACCGAGCCGACGAGGGCGTGTTTGGCGCGGGAGATCATCGTTCGGCTCGACCCCGAGGGCGAGGTGGTGAGCGTGACTGGGAACGAGAACCCGGAGGGGGGCGCGGCGGGGGGGAACACGATCGCGCGGGTGCCCCAGAGCGTGCTGGGGGAGACGATGGTGAAGAAGATGTGGCGGCCGCTGTACCGGCTGGACAAGCCGGGGCTGACGGCGCGGGTGGGGGAGACGTGGACGACGCACGATGAGAGCTCGGACCCGCAGCGGGGGACGTTCCGGACGGCGCTGCACCACGAGCTCAGGAGCGCGGCGAACGGGGTGGCGATCATCGCGGCGACGGCGGACGTGGAGCACACGCCCGCGACGGGGCCGGCGGCGATGCGGGCGACGCTGAGGGACCACACGGTGACGGGGGAGTTCGAGTGGGACCTTGTGAGAGGGAATCTGCGGTCGTGGACGACCTCGCAGGAGATGCGGCTGGACGTGGACCGGGCCGGGGCGAGGGCGGTCATGGGGAGCAAGGTGACGACGAAGTTCCAGCGGGCGGATGTGGCCAAGGAGAAGGCCGAGGCGGCCCGGGCGGCGCGCGAGGCCGAAGAGGCGAAGATGCCCAAGGCGACGATGGGTCCGGACGGAAAGCCGGTGCCGGCGGGGCCGTGAGTGTGGACGTGGGGGGGCGGGGGGAGTACAACAGGCGTGGAAAACCGATTCGATCGCGTCGGGCCGAGGGGCGAGGCGCGTGGAGAACAGCGATGAGGATTGTGAACGTGATCGTGGCGGCGGGACTGACGCTCGGCGTGGCGGCGATGGCGCGGGCGGACGGGGAGAAGGTGGACCTGACGCCGCGGTTCAAGGCGGGGGAGTCGATGACGTTCAAGCACCGGGTGGTGCGGACGGAGACGATGATGATCCTGAATGTCCCGGCGAAGGCCGAGGAGAAGGCCGAGGAGAAGACCGAGGGGAAGGGCGAGGGGAAGGGCGAGGGGGAGAAGGACGGGGCTCGGCGGGCCGACAAGGCGATGATGAAGCAGTCGTGGTCGGTGGAGCAGACGGCCGTGTACGAGCTGCGGGTGGTGGCGGCGACCGAGACGCTGACGACGCTGGAGCTGGAGTTGAAGTCGATCGACGCGAGCGCGGACCTTCCGCAGGGGAAGATGTCCTGGAAGAACGACCAGCCGGAGGACGACAAGGACCAGCGGAACACGATCCTGCAGACGTACAAGCCGATCGTGGGGGGGATCGTGAAGATGACGCTCGACGCGAACGGGGCCGTGACGGAGGTGAAGGGCGATCCGCGGATCCGGCTGGAGGTGGGCGGGACGATGGCGCCGATGGTGCAGCTGATGGTGGGGCCGGACCTGGTCCGGGCCCGGTGGAGCCCCGTGGTGTGGATCAAGGACGGGCGCGAGCCGGTGGGCGTCGGGCAGACGTGGACGAACTCGGAGTCGATCCCGAATCGCGCGCTGGGGAGGTTCGTCTATGAGACCAGGAACACGCTCAAGGGTGTGAAGGACTCGATGGCGGAGATCGACATCGCGGGGGATATCAGGCTCGAGCCGCTGGAGAACGGGAAGGCCGCGGCGGCGACGCTGTCGGAGCACTCGATCGCGGGCTCGGCGGTGTGGGACGTGAAGGCGGGGCGGATGAAGTCGTACACGGTGACGGAGAAGACGCACCTGGACGTGAGCGCCAACGGCATCCCGGTGGTGCGGGACCTGGACATGACGACGACGATCACGCGGGAGTAGCGCCCCGGGGCACGGGCCTCGGAGGCGAAGGGCCGGGCTACTGGATTTTTTCGATGACGACGGCGGTGCCGTAGGCGAGGACCTCGGTGGCGCCGGCCTGGCGGCCGACGTCGGAGGCGTCGTAGCGGAGGCCGACGATGGCGTTGGCGCCCATCTGGCGGGCGTGGTCGATCAGGAGTTCGTAGGCCTGCTGGCGGGTTTGCTCGCACATCTCGGTGTAGGCGCCGATCCGGCCGCCGACGATGGACTTCAGGCCGCCCATGATGCCCTGGCCGATGGTGGGGGCGCGGACGACCAGGCCGCGGACGACGCCGAGGTGCTCGACGGCTTCCGCATCGCGTTCGCGGCCCCGGTGGCCGCCCCCGAGGCTGCGCCGGCACC
>CALMEC010000331.1 GCA_937862675.1 uncultured Actinomycetes bacterium | reverse complement strand
ATCAACGATGCCGCCAGCCGCGTGACCGCCGCCCCATCCGCCGCCGCCTGCCGGACGAGCGCGAGGCCATCACGCACCACTACTCGATCGCCGACCACGACGGCTACATCACGGTCGGCAAGTACGAGGACGGCAGCCCGGGCGAGGTCTTCATGAAGATGGCCAAGCAGGGCTCCACCGTGTCGGGTCTCATGGACTCGCTCGCCATCTGCATGTCGATGGCCCTGCAGCACGGCGTCCCGCTTCAGATCATGGTCGACAAGCTGTCGCACATGCGCTTCGAGCCGTCCGGGTTCACCGGCAACCCCGAGATCCCGATGGCGAAGTCGATCGTCGACTACCTGGTGCGCTGGCTCGGCTCCAAGTTCCTCTCGGAGGATGACCAGCGGATGGCCGGGATCATCACCGACTCCTACCGGTCCGAGTCCCTCGCCGACGACGAGGACGGCCCCACGGCCAGCGTGGTCGAGCTTCCCGTCCCGCCCGCCAGCGGCCAGACGGAGCTGCCACTGTCGCCGGCGCAGGGCGGTGCGTACACGTTCAAGATGCAGACCGACGGAGCCATCTGCTCCAGCTGCGGCTGGACGATGATCCGCTCCGGCAGCTGCTACAAGTGCGAGAACTGCGGTTCGACGAGCGGCTGCTCGTAGAGTCCGGCGACCGGATGGCGCACACGAAGGGCCCGCTCCGGCGGGCCCTTCGTCATTTCGTGGCCGGCTCCCTGACAGCGCTGGTGTCAGACACTTAACACGCGCCACCCGGCATCGGGACCGTCGCCCCGGACGAGAGGATGAAATGAAGTTCCGCCGGACGGACACTCGTCGGTAGAGACCGTCCCCCGGAGGCCCCGCTGCCCGCCCTCGACGAACAATTCGGTGAGGTGTTCCACCGCTTCTACGCGCGCGTGCACGCATATGCCGCCCGGCGCGTGGGGAGCGCGTCAGCCGACGACGTGGCGGCGGAGGTGTTCACCGTCGCATGGCGTCGGTTCGACGAGATGCCCGACGATCCGCTCCCCTGGTTGCTGGCGACGGCACGCCTCACATGCCAGAACGAGCTTCGCGGACGTCGCCGGGCCGACGGAGTGGCCGCACGTTCCGCCAGTGAACTCGCCATCCTCCAGCAGAGAGGCGAGGCCACCGAGGTCGACCCCGCCCTCGTCCGCGCCCTGAGCCGCCTCTCCGATGCGGACCGTGAGCTGATCCTTCTCGTCGCCTGGGAGGACCTGTCCCGTCGGCAGGTCGCCGAGGCACTCGGCACCTCCACGACCAACATCGCCCTACGGCTCTTCCGCGCGCGCCGTCGCATCACGCACCTTCTGGCCGAGGACACCGCGCCGATCGAACGGCGCGACATGACCACCGATGTCAAGGAAGCGAGCGATGAAGCCTGACCTGATGGAACGCGTCCGACGACTGGACCCCGTACCGGATCCGGCGGTGCACGCACCCGACACGCTGCTCGAGCGGATCGTCGCCCTCCCCCGGGAATCCGGGCCGCGCCATGGCGGACGGCGTGGACGTCTCGCCGCGATCGCGGCGATTCCCGCCGCGGTGGCCCTTGCGATCATGGTCGTGGTCGGCGTACGCACGACCCAGACACCGGAGGATCCACTGGCCTCGCTCCCCGCCGCCCGCGTCGACTGGGGCATGGACGTCCGCATGACCCTCCATCCGGATCCCGACATCAGCCTGGACGACATGCGCATGCGCGTGAAGACGGCCATCGCCCAGCGGGCCGAGCAGCTCGACGCCGCCGGCATCTCGGTGCATGACGTGGACGGCGACACCATGACCGTCCGCCTCCCGGGAACCCAGAGCGCATCGGAAGCCACGTCGTTCCTGACCTTCACGCGCATGCGCGTGCTGGACGAGAAGCGCAGCGTGCTGGGACAGGCATCGACCCTGGAGGGCCTGAGACCATACGTCGCGGCGGCGGGTTCGGCACCGCCGAATCGCACAGTGGTCTACGTCCAGCCGGAGGGACGCCTCTCGCAGCCTCTCTCCGCCCCCATGCCGTTCTCGACCGCAGCAGCACCGGGAATGATCGAGTCGCTCCGTCGCTCCGAGCCGTCACGGAAGATCTTCACGCTGGAGGTCCCCGTGGGCACCTATGTGGTGGGCGATTCCCGTACCCGCCCGACCGAGTTCTTCCTTGTTCGCCCCGTCTACCTCGTGCCGCCATCCTCGGTCGAGATCACGGTCCCGGGGCCGATCGGTCAGAGCCCGGCACGATCACGGCGATTGGTCGTCTCCGTCTCTCCGTCCACGGCCCTGCCGACCACCTCCGCCCCGGTATTGGTCATGCTCATCGGCAACGGAGACGGACCGGACGATGAGACGCAGATCCTCGGGCGTGGCGGCATCGGCGCGGACCAGCGATCGCTCGTTGTCGCCGGAGATCAGACGTCACCGTCCTCCGTGCAGCGCTTCGGACATTCCGACATCGGTGGGACCCTCACCCTGGACGAACCCGCGCACTGGGGAACGCCCCCTGCTCTCACGGGCAGCCCGGTGGCAACGCCGCGATGGGCGGCCGATAGCCCGTTCATCAAACCGGGAGCGACCTGGCTGAGCGTCGTACGCGTTCCACGAAGAAACGGCGCGCAGCCCGTCGGTCTGCTCATCGGCGTGCACGACAGCCGTATCGTGGCGGTCGGTGAATCGCTGCCGGGGGGGCACGGCAGCGCAGTGTCGTCATCCTCCGACCGCGGCATCTGCGAAGACGGCATCGGAGCTCCGAGGGTGCTCCTTTGCGATGCGGGTGCCGAGAGCCTCATGCGAGTCGACAGCCGGCTCGTACGCATCGACACCGCCTACGGACGCGTCCGGCCGGGCGTCGCGCGCGTCGCGGTCCGTGCACAGAACGGAACGCTCGTCGACGCGACGATCCAGAACGGCTGGTTCATGGCGTCCGCGGACACCATCGGTCCCCGGCCGAAGGGCGCGAGCGCGAACCTGTTTCGCCGCCCCGTCGAGGTTCTTGCATGGGATGGGTCGGGGGATCCGGTACCGGTTGTCGAACCGTTCTACGGATGAAGTGCATCAGCGTCCACCAGGCCCGCGCGCCAGATCAGACCGGCTGTGGCCTGCCGAAGGCGCCGGTCGACCAACGCCGATCTACGGCGCGAGATGCCTCAGCGAGCTGACAACCGTTCCGTCGTCCGTGGTGAGCGTCGGACCAGTACCCGTCACGACGAGCCGGAACGCCGGCTCGCCCACCATGCCGGTGTCGATCTGTTCGACCGCCTTCCGCAGAGACTCCACGCCCGACAGCATCTGCGCACCACCGAGCTTGACCTCCACCGCTCCCCAACGACCATCGGGGAGCGTGAGGACGGCGTCGATCTCCTTGCCGTTCGAGTCCCGGTAGTGGCGGACCTCGCCGCCCATGGACGATGCGTAGACCATCAGATCGTGGGTGACCGCACTCTCGA
>CALMEC010000330.1 GCA_937862675.1 uncultured Actinomycetes bacterium | reverse complement strand
TCGACCGCGACGTCGGCGCCGGTGCCCCCACGGAGACGCGCGTCCGGTCCCATCATGAGCCGATGTGCGAGAACGACCTCCGCCACGTGCTTCACGTGCTCGGGGGCGACGTATCCGGTACCGCCGATCAGGGCGACCGCACGGGCGACCCGGAGCAGTGTGAGACCGGCCCGCGGGCTCGCCCCGAGGACCAGTCGCCGGTCCGACCGGGTGGCGGCGACGATCTGCGCGACGTACCGGGCGATGGCCGGGTCGACGTGCACCCGTTCGACGGCGTGGAGGGCCGACCGCAGCTGGGCCTCGTCGGCCACGACCTCGGTGTCGGCCACCGGATCGCGCACGGACAGGTCGAGGAGCATGTCGGCCTCGTCGGCGAGATCCGGATAGCCGATCGCCAGCCGCACCGCGAAGCGGTCGAGCTGCGCCTCGGGGAGGGCGAACGTGCCCTCGTACTCGACCGGGTTCATCGTCGCGATCACCATGAACGGCGACGCGAGCGGCCGGGTGTGGCCGTCGACGGTGACCTGGCTCTCCTCCATGGCCTCGAGGAGTGCCGACTGCGTCTTCGGCGAGGCCCGGTTGATCTCGTCGGCCAGGACGACGTTGGCGAACACCGGACCCGGCCGGAACTCGAAGGACTGGGTGCGCTGATCGTAGATGTGCACGCCGGTCACGTCCGACGGCAGGAGGTCCGCGGTGCACTGCAGCCGGGAGAAGCCGCAGCCGGAGGCTCGTGCCAGGCTCTTGGCCAGGACGGTCTTCCCCACCCCCGGCACGTCCTCGATGAGGAGGTGACCGCCCGAGAGCATGCAGGCCACCGCCGCGGTCAACGTGGACGTGGGGGCGCGCACCGACGTGGCGAGCGCATCGACCAGGCGACCCGCCAGCCGGGACGCCGGACCGATCAGATCGGAGGCGCCGTCCTGGCGGAGGTCCGGTCCCTCGTCGGCGGATACTGCATGGAGGCGGTCCACGCGGCCCACCGTAGCAGGCGCCTCCCGGGCCCCTCCCGATCCGGGGTCGGGAGACGGAGGGGGATCACGACGCGTCGTTCGCGATCACCGACGGTCCGCTCGAGCAGACGGGAGCGGTGGCAGCGAAAGCGCGGTGCGACGACGCCGTCCGCCGGCGGCGGCGCTCAGACCAGGCGCTCGACGGCGTCGAGGATCGCCTGCGCACATTCCGCCTTGCTCACGCGTCCGGTCGCGGTCTCGCCGTCGGGCCCGATGATCGTGACGGCGTTGTCGCCGCCCTCGAAGCCGATGCCCGGGATGGAGACGTCGTTGTGGACGATGACGTCGACGTTCTTGCGGGTGCGCTTGGCCCGCGCACGTTCCAGACCGGCCGCGCCGTGCTCGGCGGCGAAGCCCACCAGCACCTGACCGGGCCGCCGTGAGGCGCCCACCGTCGCGAGGATGTCGACGGTCGGCTCCATCCGCACAACCAGGGAGTCGTGGGCGGACTTGTCGATCTTCCCCGCCAGCGCCTCGACGGGCCGGAAGTCGGCGACCGCGGCGGCCATCACCAGCACGTCGCACGCCGGGAACGCGTCGAGGGCGGCGGCGTGCTGACGATGAGCGACGGGATCCATAGCCGCCAGGTCAAGGTCGGCTGGGGCACGGCGTGTTGAGGAGGATATGGGGTCGATCCTGATCGCCTTGGCGCTTGCCGCCGCACCCCAATCGAGCGACAAGCTGCCGCCCGCCAACCCGCTGCCGCCGCCGACCAGCGAGGAAGGCCAGGTGCTCGTGCCGATCAACGGCGTATTCGCGGCATTCGGGACGGGGGATGCGGGGGGGATGTGGCGCTTGGTCTTTCCCGGGGGGCGGTTCACCGCCGCAGGCGGCAAGGGCATACGCCGTATGAGCTTCAATGAATTCGCCGCGCGGGTGAAGCCCGATGCGCCCTTTCAGGAACGCATCACCGACCCGGCGATCGACATCGACGGCAACATCGCGATGGTGTGGGCACCGTTCACCGTGCGCGTCGGCGGCAAGGTCGAGAGCTGCGGCATCGACCATTTCGACCTGATTCGCGACAACGGCCAGTGGAAGATCATGAACATCTCGTTCTCGTCGCGGACGACGGGGTGCCCGGCGCAATGATGCAGTCGCTCCTCATCGCCAATCGCGGCGAGATTGCGTGCCGGATCATTCGCACCGCGCGTGACATGGGCATCCGTACGGCCGCGGTCTATTCGGACGCCGACGCGAACGCGCTCCATGTCCGCCAAGCCGACGAGGCGGTGCATATCGGCCCCTCGCCGGCGCGCGAAAGCTATTTGCAGGGCGACAAGATCATCGCCGCCGCGAAGGCGACCGGCGCGGAGGCGATTCATCCGGGCTACGGCTTCCTGTCGGAAAACGCCGATTTCGCCCAAGCGGTA
>CALMEC010000329.1 GCA_937862675.1 uncultured Actinomycetes bacterium | reverse complement strand
ATCCGTGCCGGCGAGGTCTCCGAGGCGCTCGTGCCGATCGAGAACTCGCTGGAGGGCCCGGTCAACGCGACCCTCCACGCCCTGGCGCGGGCCGACGGTGAGATCGTGATCCGCGCGGAGATCGTCCATCCCGTCCGCCACCACTTGATCGCGCGGTCGGGAACGGCACTCGGTGAGCTGTCCCGGGTGCTGTCGCACCCGCACGCCCTCCCCCAGTGCCAGAGCTGGCTGCGCGAGACGCTCCCGGATGTCGAGACCGTCGCCGTCAGCTCCACCGGGCCGCGGGCCCCCATCGGCACGCTGCGTGCGGCCGACCTCTACGGCGGCGCGGTGCTCGGCGCGGACATCGAGGACGCCGACGACGTCGCGACCCGCTTCGTGATGGTCGGACGCGATCCGGTCGACGCGATGGGTCCCGGGCGGTTCGTCACGTCCATCATCTGCGTCCCTCCGCGCGATCGTCCCGGTGGGCTCCTGTCGATACTGCAGGAGTTCGCGATGCGTGCCATCAACCTCATCAAGCTGGAGAGCCGCCCGACCAAGACCGGGCTCGGCCGCTACCTGTTCTTCATCGACATGGAGGGCAGCCGCCGGCGCGACATGGCCGTCGATGCGGCGCTGACGGCGCTCGAGGAGCAGGGCATCGCCCACGTGGTCTTCCTGGGCTCATACCCGGCGGGGCCGCAGGTCACGTTCTGACCGCTGTCGCGGATCCGGGGCCGTGCGGGGAGGCGCCGGGTGTCACGCCTGTGCGGCGTCCCGGTGTCCCGGCGAACCGGGAGCGGGCCGGTCGGTCACCGCTTCCGGCCGAGGTTCCGGTCGTCGACCAAACGCGTTAGGGTACGGACATGAAAATCGTGCTCAGCGGTGGTGGAATTGTCGGGCTCATGCTCGCGCGTCTCCTTCGGATGCGGGGTTTCGAGCCGATCGTCTTCGAGCGGATGAAGGAGGGACAGTTCATCCCGCGCGGCTACATGATGGGCTTCCAGGCCTATCCGCCGTTCGAGGAACTGGGTCTGCTCCATCAGATCCGCTCTGAGGGGTGGGACATCGCGCCGCGTCCCGACCAGGACCCGGTCGCCGTCTGCGTGGCGTTCGGCTATGTCCACCAGCTCCTCGCGCGGGACCTGCCGGTCGAGTACGAGCACTCCGTCGTGGACCTCGTCCGCGACGACAGCGGCCGCATCGTCGGCGTCATCGCCGAGGGCCCCGACGGCCGCAAGGAGTACGACTCCGACCTGGTCGTCGCGTGTGACGGCACGATGTCGCCCGTCCGTCAGATGGCGGGCCTGGAGGCGGAGTTCACGCCTCTGGCCGAGGCCGAACTCGGCTTCACGAGCACCGAGCCCGGTGGCACCTCGTTCGAGATGGTGTACCTCTCGGACGGCGGGCACATCGGCACCCTCGGATGGCCCCAGGGGTCGGGCGGGTGGCGTTCCTGTGCGAGGGTCGGGCGCGAGGCGGCACTGGCACCGGGCCTCGACGCCATCAAGGAGATGTGGGCGCGCCTGCTGCCGTCGTCCGCGAAGGGCGTGGAGGGGGTCGAGTCCCTCGACCAGATCCGCTACAGCGAGCCGACGCTCCTGCGGTGCCCGCGCTGGTGGGTTCCCGGTCTGATCCTCATCGGCGACTCGGCCCACTTCTTCGGTCCCGAGACCGGCGTCTCGAGCGGCATCGGCTTCCAGGACGCACAGGCGCTGGCCGAGGCCGTGCGCCAGAACCCGAACAACGTCGACGCCGTCTGCGCCGCCTACGAGGCGTGGCGCGTGCCCGCCGTCCGCCCGCTCGAGGACGCCGATCCCGGACGGGAGCGGCTCCTCACCTACGGGCAGGGCAAGCCGAAGCTGGACGAGGCCTGGCCCCCGGAGAGCGCTTGACGAGGGGCCGGTCGCGGGTCCTCCGGCCCGCGCTACGATGAATCGGTGAGCACACCAGCGTCCGGTATCGCGAACGGCTTCCACGGCCTGAAGCCCCAGGAATGGGACGAGGTCCTCGCCCCGCCCGTCGATGTCGCGTCGGCGGTCGGCGCACTGCTCCCGGACACCGGAGGGGCGCCCCTCACCCTCGACCAGCTCGAGGCCGTCTCCCAGGGGCTGGCGAACCGATCGGACATCTGGGAGCCGCTCGTCGTCGTCGACCATGAACGCCGCCGTTACCGGCTGGCCTACGAGGACGACCGCATCGACATCTGGGTGCTCTCGTGGATGCCGGGTCAAGGGACGGGATTCCACGACCACGATGTGTCCGGAGTCGGTGTCGCCATGGCGCAGGGGATGGTCGTGGAGCGTCAGATGCTCCTTCCGGTGGGCGCCACCCGCCTCGAGCTCCGTCCCGGCGACACCCGCCGCGGCGGAGCCGGTTACATCCACTCCGTGGCCTGGGGCGAGGGAACGCCGGCGGTCTCGATCCACTCGTACTCCCCGCCCCTCCTGAGGGTCGGCCAGTACCGCGTCGACGAGCAGGGCGTCCTCAGCCGCCACATCGAGCACGGGCGCCAGGAACTCATGGACTACACGATCGCGGGCGTCGACCCCTCGCGCGCCGACGGATAGCCGGCGCGTCGCCCGGGCGGCGCGTCCAGATCAACGACGACATCGGCCGCGGGGCGGCGTGGCGCGCCGGCGATCCAGCGGGCGAGGGCACGTCGTGCGGGTGAGCGTTCCGTGACCGGACGGCCGAAGGCCAGGACGGACACCGCCGTCCATCCTTGTCCCAGAGCAAGCTCATGTCCGAGGCGATCCGGGTCCTGAACCCCGTTGGGGCAGGACGCGATCCCCATGTCCCAGGCGGCAAGCATCATGTTCTGCGCGGCTCGGCCGACGTCGAAGCCCCACAGGCGGCTGCCCTCCGTGTCCGCCGCGAGGGCGACGGCGAACGGAGCGGACATCACCATGGGGGGCACGTACACCGCCGGCGCCAGCCGGGAGCGGGCCGCCGCGGAGGAGGCGGTGAAGAAGCGCCAGGGCTGACGGTTGCGCGCGCTCCCCGACAACCGTCCGGCGTCCAGGATGCGGCCGACCTCCTCGGGGAGGAGCGGCCTCGGATCGAAGTCGCGGTGATCGCGCTTGCTGACAATCGTCAGGAAGGTCTCAGCCATGCCGATTCTCGTCCTCTGCGTCGCCGTTTCAGCGTACATTAGGCGGTGCAGATCGTCCGTCGACAAGGAGTCCGCCCGATGTCCGCGCTCTTCCCCCATATTGCCGTTTGTATCGATCGCTCCGAGCCCGCCCAGCTGGCGCTCCGCCATGCGATCCAGCTTCGCGACGAGACGGACGCCGAGCGGCTTTCGGTGATCCACGTCGCGCCCTGGCCCATGATGTACGCGGGGGAGGCGGCCGGCTGGGCACCCGACCAGCAGGAGATCGAGGAGTCCGCCGGCAAGTGGCTGGACGAGGCCATCGGCGGTGCGAAGGGTGCCACGGCGGTCCTCCTGGACGGATACCCGCCCGTGGCGGTGTGCGACTGGGCGGCCGACAATGACGTGAGCCTGCTCATCGCGGCATCGCACCGCGGGCTGGTCGAGCGCGTCCTGCTCGGGAGCTTCGCCGGCTATCTGGTGCGGCACGCCCCGTGCTCCGTCCTCCTCACGCGCGGTCCGAAAGGCTAGCCAAACCTCATAGTGCGCGTTAGCATCCGCCGGGTCCGATGGACGCAGGCGACGATCGTCGGCCCGCAACTCGCGAGGAAGGTCTGACGTGGCAGAGGGTGTTGTCAAGTGGTTCTCCCCGGAGAAGGGCTACGGATTCATCACGCCCGACGACGGAGGCCGCGACCTGTTCGTTCATCACTCCCAGATCCAGATGACCGGATACCGGTCCCTGGAGCAGGGGCAGCGCGTGCTGTTCGAGGCCGAGGACGGGGAACGCGGACCCCAGGCCGTCGACGTCACCGTCCCCTGATCCGGGGCTTCCGCGGGGACGCGTGACCGCGGCATCGGGCAGTATTCCCGCGATGAGTCCCTGGATGAGATCCGTCCGTGTCTCGGGCCTGCCCCTCGTGGTGGCCGCCGTCGCGGTCCTGGCCGTGGGATGTGGGGGCGAGGCGGCGCCGGTGGAGGTCAGCGTGGCCGACGCCTGTTCCCAGGAACATCATGGGCACCGCGTGACGGTCGAGGGCTTCCTCCGTCTCCCGAGCAAGCTGGAGCTGAGCGACACCGCGGTCATCGAGGTGTTCTCGCTCATGCAGGGCGACGGCGACTCGGTGCCCCTCCGCCTGAAGATCGGGGACGGCCCCAGCGAGCTGCGCGACCTGCCGTCCACCTACACGGCGTCCAGCCTGCGAGTCGGGGTGGAGAACGCCAAGCAGACGGCGTCGATCATCGACCGGGTCGTCGTCACGGCGAAGGTCAGCGACGAGGACGGGGTGTGCGTCCTGACGAGCCCCAGGATCGAGCGTGCGCCCGAGGACGGGTGAGCCGGCCGTCCCGGACCCGCGCTCGCTGACGGTCCTGTCCCGGGTGATGCGACATCCGGACTGAGGTGTGCCGCCGGTGCGAGGGGTGCGCGGCTCCGCTCCGGCGGGTCGTGCGGATCACCATCACCGGGACGCCGGTTTCCGGAGGTGCGTCCCTCAGCCGGTCCGGCGCGACCTGCGGCGGCGCAGGAGCGCGGTGTCCAGCACCGTCCGTAGCTCGTCGGCGAAGACCACGGTGAGCTTGTCCTTCAGCTCGTCCGGGACGTCGGCCTCGTACTGAGGCTCGTTGTCCCGGGGAAGGATCACGGTGCGGATGCCCGCCCGGTAGGCGGCGAGCACCTTCTCCTTCACCCCGCCGATCGGCATGACCTGGCCGATCAGGCTGATCTCGCCCGTCATCGCGACGTCGGGGTCGACCGGGCGACCGGAGAGGGCCGACACCAAGGCGGTAGTGAGGGTGACGCCGGCCGAGGGACCGTCCTTCGGTACCGCCCCCGCGGGGACATGAAGGTGGATGTCGTGCTTCTGGAAGAAGTCGTCGTCCAGGTCCAGCCCGAGATCCGCGGCGTTGACGCGGACGAACGACACGGCGGCCTGCGCCGACTCGCGCATCACCTCGCCCAGCTGGCCCGTGATGACCAGACGCCCGCTCCCGGGCATGACGCCGGCCTCGACGAACAGGATCTCCCCGCCGGCGCCCGTCACCGCCAGTCCAGTGGCGACGCCGGGTTCACGGGTACGGCGCTTCACCTCGGGACGGATGCGGTCCGGCCCCAGGAGCTCGCGCACCTGATCGCGGCCCACCGTCGTCCGCGCGGTCGAGCCCTCGGCCACGCGACGCGCGATCTTCCGCGCCACCGAGCCGATGCGGCGCTCCAGATTGCGCACGCCGGCCTCGCGCGTGTATTCCGAGATGATCGTCTTGAGGCCGGCGTCCGAGATCCGGAGCTGCCGGGACGTGACGCCGTTGGCGGCGAGCTGACGGGGCACCAGGTAGCGCCTCGCGATGTGCAGCTTCTCGTCGTCGGTGTAACCGGCGAGGCGGATGATCTCCATCCGGTCGCGCAGCGGCGGCGGGATGGTCTCGAGGACGTTCGCCGTGCACACGAACATGATCCGTGACAGGTCGACGGGAAGATCCAGGTAATGGTCGCGGAACGTGCTGTTCTGCGCGGGATCCAGGACCTCGAGCATGGCGGATGCGGGATCGCCCCGGACGTCCGAGCTCATCTTGTCGATCTCGTCGATCATCACGACCGGGTTCATCGACTCCGCGTCGCGGATGGCGCGGACCAGCGTTCCCGGCATGGCACCGATGTAGGTGCGCCGATGGCCACGGATCTCGGCCTCGTCACGCACGCCGCCGACCGAGATGCGCGCGAACCTGCGGCCCAGGGCACGGGCGATCGACTGGCCGAGTGACGTCTTGCCGACACCGGGCGGGCCGACGAAGCAGAGGATGGGCCCGCTGACGTCGCGCTTCAGCCGGATGACGGCGAGGTACTCGACGATGCGTTCCTTGACGTGCTCGATGTCGTAGTGGTCCTCGTCCAGGATCTCGCGGGCGCGGGCGAGGTCGAGGTTGTCCTCCGTGTACGTCGACCACGGGACCGAGAGGATCCAGTCCAGGTAGGTGCGGATGACCGAGTACTCCGCGGCTGCGGAGGGCAGTCGCGACAGGCGGTCCAGCTCCCGCTCGGCGGCCTTGCGGATCGCCTCCGGCGGGTCGAGCTCGGCGAGGCGCGACCGCAGCTCGTTGATCTCCGCCTGGGTCTCGTCCGTCTCGCCCAGCTCCTGCTGGATCGCGCGGAGCTGCTGGCGAAGGTAGTACTCGCGCTGCTCCTTCTCCATGTCGGACTGGACCTCGCTCTGGATCTTGGCGCCCAGCTCGAGGACCTCGGCCTCACGGTTGAGGAGGATGGTGATCCGCCGGAGCCGGGTCTCCAGATCGCGTTCGGCGAGGAGCTCCTGCTTCTCCTCGGTGCTGAAGCGCATGGAGGCCGCGATGATGTAGGTGAGCAGGGTCGGGTCCTGGACGTTCGAGACGGCGAGCTCGAGCTCGTCCGGCAGGTACGGGACCAGGTCGATGATCCGGCTGAAGATGCTCTGGATGTTGCGGGACAGCGCCTCGATCTCGCGCGAGGACGACTCGTCCTGGGGCATGGCCTCGACCGAGGCGATCAGGTACGGCGACGTGGAGGTGTAGGGACCCACGTGGATGCGCTCGATGCCCTGGGCCAGGATGCGCAGCGTGCCGTCGGGGGCCTTCATCATCCGCTGGACCACGGCCGCGGTCCCCACGTCGTAAAGGAGCTCGGGCCCGGGTTCGGTGACGTCGGCGTCCTTCGCGGTGACCAGGGCGATCATCCGCGTGGAGGAGTCCACCACGTCGTTGACCAGGCGGATGGAGCGTTCCTCGCCGATCGCCAGCGGGGCCATCGCACCGGGGAACACCACCGTGTTCTTGAGGGGCAGGACCGGGAGCTGACGTGGGATGTCCGCGACCTCGGTGGGCAGCGACGGGTCGATGGCCATCGGTCAGACCGTCCGGACCGTCAGGAGGACCCGGGTGATGACGGGACGTGCCGCCAGCGGAAGCGCGATCTGCAGGAGCCCGCGTTCGTACCGGACGGTGCTCGTCTCCGGGTCGACCGGTGTTCCCAGCCGCAGTCGCCGCTCCACGCGTCCCCAGTCGATCTCGGCGTGGTGGTAGACGCGGCGACCGTCCTCGTCGGGCCGGCGTCGCTGACCGTTGACGATGAGGACGTCCCCGTCCAGGACGACGCCGAGTGAGTCGGGGTCCAGCCCTGCGAGGTCGATGGTGACGTTGAGCGTGGGCGGATCCTCCGTCATGTAGACGTCGGTGTCCGGGCGGATCGGGCCCGCCACCCCGAGGGGGCCGCCGATGAGCTCGGAGAGGAACTCGCCTTCGGCGCCCATCGCCTGGAAACCGTAGATCAGTCGGTCACGTCGTCCCACATCGTGCATCGTACCGTGTGAAGGGGTACCGTGAGGTTCCCGCCCACTCCGGTCGGAAAGCCCGTGACCAATTCCTCGCGCCCGTCGTCCCGCTACGACGCACTCCGTCAGATCGCGTTCGCCGTCGTCCATGGAGTCGACGGTGACGCCGCGTTCGTGCTGATGTGCGAGATCGCCGCGGGACTCGTCGGTGCCGACGGATGCGGGCTGGTCCGTTTCGAGGACGGGCGCGGGCGTCTCATCGGCCACTGGTCGCGGAAGGGGATGTTCCCGCAGGGGGTCCCCGAGGTGATCGCCCTGGACGGGGACCATGTCGCCGCCCGGGTGTTCCGCACGGGTGCGACGTCCGTGGCCTCCCGGTACGACCGGATGGACGACGCCCGCAGCCGCGTGCTCGCGACCGAGTACCACCACGGCGTCGGCGTCCCGGTGGTGGTCGGACTGCATCTCTGGGGCGCGCTCATCGTGGGCTACCGCGACCCGGGGGCCCCGGACCCCCGCGCCATCGACCAGCTGGCGGACATCGCCGACCTCGTGGCGATGGCGATCCCCAATCTCGATCCCACCGCGCGCCGCGGGATCGAGGCGCTGCTCGACCTGCTCCTCACCTCGGCGCCGGTCGGGTTCGCCTACCTCGATCGCGATCTCACCCTGGTGCGCGCCAATCCCGTCTTCGCGTCGATCGGCGGGCGGACCCCGGATCAGGTCGCCAATCGTCCCGTCGGCCGCCTGATGGCCGACTTCCCCCCGCTCCGGGTGTCCGAGCTCCAGCGCGTGCTGCGCAACGGGATCCCGATCCTGGACGTCCCCCTGGTGGGGGTGGCCGAGGGGCGCGGCGAGCGCAACTGGCTGGTCAGCTACTACCCCGTGCGGCCGCCGCGCCGTCCGATCCACGGGGTCGGTGTGGTCGTGGTCGACGTCACCCGCGAGCACCGGGCGCGCGAGGCGCTGCGCCGGGAGCGCGACTACTCGACCGCGCTCATCGACGCGCTGCAGGACGGCCTCGCGGTCTCGGCGCTGGACGGGACGCTCACCGACGTCAACGACCGGCTCTGCTCGATGACCGGGTTCCACCGGGACGAGCTCGTGGGCGCATCGCCGCCCTATCCCTACTGGGACCAGCCGGATGCGGGCGCCGGGGCGTTCGACCTGTACGACGCGTCCCGGGCGGCGACCGAGGTGGAGATGGTCTTCCGCCGCGCCGACGGGTCGGTCTTCCCGGTGGTCGTGTCGCGCGCCGCGCTCCGTCACGTCGACGGGCGGGTGCGCGGATTCGTCGCCACGATCCGCGACGTGACGGCGCAGCGGCGGGCCGAGGACGAGCGCGCGAGCCTCCTGGCGGACGAGCGCACCGCCCGCCGTCGCGCCGGAGTGATCAACGACGTCGTGGCGAGTCTCTCACGCGCTGTCACGCCCACCCAGGTGATCGACGTGCTCCTGACGCGATCGATCTCCCTGCTCGGCGCCGCGTACGGGGTCCTCCTGGGATTCGACGAGGGGCGGCTCCGCCCCGTCGCCGGCGAGCCCGACGGCGTGGACGCCTTCGTCGGCGCCGACTGGCCCTCCGGTCGCGATCACGACACCCTGGCCCGCGTCGCCACCACCGGGGTCGCCTGGCACTCCGAGCTGTTCGCCTCGATCCGGCATGATCTCCCCGGCATGGCCGCGCTCCTTCCCGGCTGCCCGTCGGCGGTGGCGGTCCGGGTGCCCTCCATCGACGGGGCCGGCGTGCTGGTCCTGGCATACGGCGAGCCGCGTGGCTTCTCCCTGGACGACCACGCCCTCCTGGAGACGTTCGTCGACGTGGCCGGTCAGGCGCTTCAGCGTGCGCGCCTCTACGATGCGGCGCATTCCAGCGCCGAGGCGCTGCGCGAGCGCGACGCGCTCCGGACGGCCCTCATCCGGGGCGTCTCACACGAGTTCCGCAGCCCGCTGACGGCCATCACCAACGCAGTGGCCGCGCTGGGAAGCGTGACGGAGGACGAGGAACGCCGTGATCTGGCCTCCCTCATCGGGGACGAGACCCGGCGGCTGGACCGCTTCGTG
>CALMEC010000328.1 GCA_937862675.1 uncultured Actinomycetes bacterium | reverse complement strand
TCTCGCCGTTGTTGGTGCGCATCCAGGGGCGGGGGCCCACGCTCAGCCGCCCTTGCGGGCCGGGGAAATGCCACCCCTCCCGGGGGGCGAAATGGCTGTACGCGATCACCCGATGCGCCAGCAGCTCGGCCGGCCTCCGCGGCCGGCCCGCCGGCCGCCGTGACAGCGCGGGTGAGCTGCGCCCGGACTCCGCGTTCCTCATCGACCGCATCGCGAACCTCGCACCACTCGAGACGCGGATCCTGCAGCCGTTCACCCTGCCCAGCCCGCACATCACCCCGCGTCACATGCACATGCTGCGCGACTGCATCCACGAGATCCACCGCGACGTCGACGGGATCGTCATCACCCACGGCACGGACACGCTGGAGGAGACGGCGTTCTACCTCCACCTGACGGTCACCACCGAGGTGCCGGTCGTGATCACGGGGAGCATGCGGCACGTCGGTGAGCCGAGTTGGGACGGCCCGTTCAACATCTGGGCCGCGGCGCACACCGCCACACACCCCATCTCCACGAACCGCGGTGTCATGGTCGTCTTCGGCGGCGACATCTTCGACGCCCGGACCGTGACGAAGGTCCACACCACGGCGCTCGAGGCCTTCAGCGGCTACCCCGGGCCGATCGGGCGCATCGACACCGTGGACGGACGGCCCTCTCTGCGGTATTTCGCCCAGCCGGAAGGACGCCATCCGGTCGATCCGGCAGGCCCCACCGCCCGGGTGGAGATCGTGACGGCGTACGCCGGATGGACCGGCGAGACCCTGGCCGAAGCGCTGAACCGGGCCGACGGGGTCGTCATCGCGGCGCTCGGGTCGGGGAACCTCCCGGCCCAGCTCGTCGACCTCATCGCCGGCGCCGACAAGCCGATCGTCATCGCGACGAGGACCGACATCGGTCCGATCCTGCCCATCTACGGGTACGAGGGCGGTGGCAAGACGCTGGAGAAGGCGGGAGCGATCCCCGCCTCGTTCCTGAACGCGTTCAAGGCCCGCATCAAGCTGATCGTGCTGCTGTCGCTGGGGTATGACCGCGATCGCATCGACGCGTCGTTCCGCGCCTACGGGCTGACCGCCGGGTCCTGAGCCCGATACCGGTCGTGTCCTCGCAGCGGGAGACGATCAAGCGTCCGTAGGCCGTGCCCGCGGATGAACGCCCGTGCCCCGTCGGCCTCGCCGGAGACCGCGGGTCGCGGATGCCGTCCCGGGGCCGCAGCGCAGCAGACCCCGGGTCAGAGGTGCGGTGAGACCTCCGGCACGACCTGCTCGACGATGCCCATCGGCATCTGAAGGAAGCGGCTGCCGGTCGCGCGGAACGCGGCGACGTCACCGCTGCAGGCGAAGCGGTAAGTGCCCTCCTCCCCGCCCCGGCGGAGCAGCCCACGGCGATTGAGCGTCTCGCCCACGTCCCGGGCGAGTTCCTCCCCGGCCTTGATGATCGCGACGCCGGGAAGCTGACGGCGCAGGATCTTCTCGACCATCGGGTAGTGCGTGCACCCGAGGATGACGGTGTCCACCTCGGCGCGGCGCAGCGGGTCGGTGTACTCGCGGATCATGTCGATCATCTCGTCGCCCCATTCCGGGCCGGCCTGGATCGCAGGGGCCAGACGCGGGCACGCGACGCTGGTCACGACGACCCCCGCGTCGTTCGCGTGGATCATGCGCTCGTAGCTGCCGCTGGCGACGGTGGCCTCCGTGGCCAGGAGCCCCACCCGACGGCCCCGGGTGGTCTGGGCCGCGGCGCGTGACTCGGGACCCATGACGCCCATGACAGGGACGTCAAGCGTGGTCTGGAGGTGTTCGAGGGCGGCGGCCGTGGCGGTGTTGCAGGCGACGACGATGAGCTTGACGCCCTGGTCGATCAACCACTCGGCGATGGCGTGGGCGCGCCTCTGGAGGTCCTCCGTGGACTTCTCGCCGTACGGGAAGTACGCGGTGTCCCCGAAGTAGACGAAGTCCTCCGACGGGAGGGCGACCAGGCACTCCTCGAGCAC
>CALMEC010000327.1 GCA_937862675.1 uncultured Actinomycetes bacterium | reverse complement strand
CGGTCCTCGAACCCGTAGACCTGCGCCATGTGGGTCACGGCACGCCGAAGGGGTGCGATTTCCGCAGGGTCGCCGGTGAGGACGGCCCCGTGACGGCTCTTCTCTTCGCTGTGCGCGATCAGGCGCGATTGTCGGTCTGGATCCCCGGACATCGTCGTAGGACGCAGTCAAGCATTTCCCTCGGGCGTCACACCCCGCGCCGTCCACCGGTGCAGGGGAACGGGCCCGGTGGGGGAAAGAAAGGCTCCTCGCTATCATCGCGCGTTCTCGGACGGATCAGGGGGATGGAATGGGTCTTGCTTCACGGTTGACGTTCGGCTGCGCCTGTGCGGGGGCGCTCCTCATGACGGGGGTCGCGTACGGACAGGCGCCCGTCACGCCCGCCGCTCCGCTCCCCGCCGGGGTGTTCGCCGACGGCGTGTCCATCGACGGGATCCCCGTCGGCGGCGCCACGGTGGCCCAGGCGCGCGCCACGCTCCTCAAGGAGCGCGTCGCACCCCGCATCGCCCCGTTCCGCGTGACGCTCAAGGGCCGGGCCGCCACGATCTCGCCGCAGGCGGCGGGGTACAGCGCCAACATCAACGGCACCATCAACCAGGCCCTGCGGTACGGCCGCGTGCAGTCCCTGACCGGACCGGTCAACGTCCCCCTCATCCAGACGGTCGACCAGAAGAAGCTCAGGAGCGCCCTGGTCAACCGCTCGCAGTCGCTCAACGTCTCGGCCGTCAGCGCCGGTCTGACCTACCGCAACGCCCGGCCCCGCGTGACGAAGGCGCGTATGGGGACCGCCGTCGACATCGACCGCTCCGTGACCGCGCTCTCCACCGTTCTCGTCAAGCGGACGGTCAACCAGGTCAGCCTTCCGTTCACGCGTGTGCGGCCGGCCACGACCACCATCGGGGCAAATATCGTCATCAGCCGGGCCAACCGGACGCTGACGCTGTACCGGGGCGCCAAGGCCTGGAGGACGTTCCGCATCGCCGTCGGCATGTCGGCCTACCCCACGCCGCGCGGTCAGTTCCGCGTCATCCAGAAGCAGAGGAACCCCACCTGGACCCCGCCGGACTCCCCGTGGGCCAAGGGCGTGGGACCGGTCGCCCCCGGCGCGGGCAACCCGCTGGGCACCCGGTGGATCGGGATCAACTCCCCGGCGATCGGCATCCACGGGACGCCGACCCCGTCCTCCATCGGCACCGCCGCGTCGCACGGCTGCATCCGCATGTACATCAACCAGGTGGAGTGGCTCTTCGACCGCGTGCCGGTCGACACCCCGGTCCTCATCGTCTGAGCGGTGTCCGGTCGGTGCGGGACGGCGCAGACGTGACCGTCCGCACCGACCGTGGATCGCGGTCCTCCGGGGCGGCTACGCGCCCTCGAGGAGCGCCGTCCGGATGCGGGCGGCGTGGCTCGGGGGTACGAGCGCCCGGATGTGCGTCCCGTCCTCGCCGGCCTCCTGGGTGATGTCGCGTCCCACGTCGAAGATCGACGAGACGAGGGCACCCTGGGTGTAGGGGACGACGACGTCGATCGGCGTCAGGAGCGACGTGGCGAAGGCGTCGAGTGCCGCCCGGAGGCCGGGCAGTCCCTCCCCGGTCGTCGCCGACACCTGGACGGCGTCGGGAAGCCGGTGGCGGAGGGCTTCGCGGTCCTCGTCGGACACGCGGTCGATCTTGTTGAGCACCAGGAGGCGCGGTACGTCCTGCGCGCCGATCTCGTCGAGGACGCTCTCGACGGCCCGCGCGCGTGCCTCGCGGCGGCTGTCCGGCTGACCGGCGTCGGCGACGTGGAGGATGAGGTCGGCGTCGCGCGCCTCGTCCAGCGTGGAGCGGAAGGCCTCCACCAGCTCGTGGGGGAGGTCGCGGATGAAGCCGACCGTGTCGGAGAGGATGAACCTGCCGTTGTCGGTCGTGAAGGTCCGCGTGGTGGGGTCGAGGGTCTCGAACAGCGCGTCGTTGACGCTGACGTCCGCGTCGGTCAGCGCCCGCATCAGGCTGGACTTCCCCGCGTTGGTGTACCCGGTCAGCGCGACCCGCGGCACGGGTGACGCGAGGCGCTTCTCGCGCATGACCGAGCGGGACCGTTCCAGTTCGCGCAGGCGCCGCCGCAGCGCGGACATGCGGGAGCGGAGCATCCGCCGGTCGGATTCGAGCTGGGTCTCACCCGGGCCGCGCGTCCCGACGCCGCCGCCGAGTCGCTCGAGGTGCTGCCAGAGTCCCTCCTGGCGGGCGTAGTTGTACTCGAGCTGGGCCAGCTCCACCTGCAGCTTGCCCTCGGCCGTGTGGGCATGGAGGGCGAAGATGTCGAGGATGAGGCCGGTGCGCGCGACGACCCGCTTGTTGAGCCGGTCCTCCAGGATGCGCTGCTGGCTCGCCGTGAGCTCTCCCTCCACGGCGACGAGGTTGGGCTTGACCCGCTTGACCAGGTCGATGAGCTCCTCGAAACGGCCCTTGCCCAGGAAGGTGCGCGGGTGCGGCGCGTCGCGGCGCTGGACGACCGTGTCGACCACCTCCGCACCGGCGGTGCGCAGCAGCTCGGAGAACTCGCTCAGGCGGTCGTCGCGCTCGTCCTCGTCGGCGTCCATCGACGCCACGACGATCGCGCGCTCGACCGGCAGGGCAGTCGGGAACGGACGCTCCTCGCGCTCCCGTTCCAGCTCGGCCCGGCCGCGATACGTGCGCTGAAGCTCACCCCCCATGGGGCGCAACCCTACAAGGTGTCGTCCGCCGCGAGCAGCGGCTTGGAGAGAAGTTGCATCGTGCGGATGACGCTCTGATCACTGACCGGGCCCTCCGTCACGACGAAGGCGCCGATGTTCTGGATGGCGTAGCTCAGCGTGTAATGGGGGTCCGCGTCGGTGGTCGCGGCCCCTCGGGCGCCGCGCAGCTGGTCGGGCGTCCACGGACGCGCTCCCGCCTGGATCGGGAGGATCTCGGCGACGCCGCTACCGGTGTTGACGGCCGTCATGTGCGACGGCCAGCGGCTCAGCACCACGGTCATCTTCGCGCCGCCCGGACCGGTCCAGGTCCGGATGGCCCCCTCGCGGAAGCCCAGCTGCTCGTACTGCTTGCGCGTCGCGTCGCCCAGGTCCTGCGGCGCGAACGCGTCGATGACCGCGTCCAGGTCCGCCGTGCGGGCGGTGTCGGACTGCGTGAACTCCTTCTGCGTCGGGAGGATGCGGAGCAGCTCCACGAGGTTGAGGGAGTCGGTGGGGAAGGAGGGCTTCGGACCGCACCCCGACAGGAGGACGATCGCGCCGAGGAGGATGATGGCGGCGGCGCGCTTCACTCGGGCCAACAGTAGCGCGTGTCCGGTTAACAGAGACACAACCCGGCCCCCATACGTAACGCCCGAAGCACGGTTACACTCCTTTCTGTAAGAGTTTTCGTCGTCTGCAGATGCAGAAAGGGATCGGAGCGAATGAACCCCACCGGCCACAAGAGCCACAACGGACTCAAGACGTTCGTGTTGATGGCCGCGCTGACCGCGCTTCTGATCGTCATCGGGCAGCTCGTCGGCGGTACCTCCGGCATGGTCATGTTCGCGGCGTTCGCCGTGATCATGAACTTCGTGATGTTCTGGTTCAGCGCGTCGATGGCCCTCCGCATGAGCAAGGCGCGCGAGGTCAGCGAGGAGGAGGCACCCGAACTCCACAGCATGATCTCCAGCCTGGCCCTGCGGGCCGGGGTGCCGAAGCCGAAGGTGTACATCACCCCGTCCCCCCAGCCCAACGCGTTCGCGACGGGGCGCAACCCGAAGAACGCCGCCATCGCCTGCACCGAGGGCATCATGCGCGCCCTCTCGCCGCGTGAGCTCGAGGGGGTCCTCGCCCACGAGATGGCCCACATCAAGAACCGCGACATCCTGATCGCCAGCATGGCCGCCATGATCGCCGGTGCCATCTCCGCGGTCGCCAACTTCCTCCAGTTCTCGATGCTGTTCGGCGGCGGGGACAACCGTGACAACCCCCTGGGCATCGTGGGTGCGCTCGCGACGATCATCCTGGCGCCGCTCGCCGCCGCCGTCATCCAGATGGCGATCTCGCGTCAGCGCGAGTTCCAGGCCGACGCCACCGGGGCCGGGTTCCTCCACGACGGCAACGCCCTGGCCGACGCCCTCGAGACACTTGAGCGCGGCGCCCACGCCGTGCCGATGAAGACCAACCCGGCAGCCGCCCCGCTCTACATCGTGAACCCGCTGTCCGGCCTCAAGGGGAAGGGGCTCTCCGGTCTCTTCTCGAGTCACCCGCCCACCGAGGAGCGGGTCCGCCGCCTCCGCGAGATGTCCGGCTCGTTCGCCCTCCGTGCCCAGGGCGTGTTCGCCTGACGCGATGCCCCTCCGCCGGGCGCACGGCGACGACGTGACCGGACGCGACGGCCTCCCATGGGAGGCCGTCGCCCATTTCGGGGCCCGTGCGCGGTGCCGGGTGCCGGTGGGCTGTCGTGCCCCCGGGTCCCGCCGGAGGACGCCGGCCGCTAACGTCCGGGCGATGAAGCGATCCCGGAACGAGGCGGGCCGTGCGTCCGAGCCCCGTCGGGCGGCCTCCCGGGGTGCGGGGGCGCGGCCGTGACGCGCCTCATCAAGGAGAACGAGACGATCATCCTGTTCGCGCAGGGGCTCGTCTTCATGGCTCTGGGGTTCGCGGTGTGGCTGCAGCGACGCCGGTCGACCCGCCTGCGGCTGACCCAGTCGCTGAACTGGCTGGCGGCCTTCGCCGTGGCCGACGCGCTGGCCGTCTGGGGGCACGTCTTCATCCCGATCCAGGAGCGCTACGTGCGCGCGGGGGTCATCGACGTGCTGCTCGTCGTGCGCGGCCTGCTCCAGGTGGCGGCGTTCTTCCTGCTGTTCCAGTTCGGGGTCCGGCTGCTGGTCGACAGCCGCCGCTCGAAGCTCGTCTGGCGCGGGATCAGCCTGGGGGCCGTGCTGGTGGTCGTGTCGGCCGTGACCCTGGCCTCCACGGCGTCCGGGTGGACGCCGGTCCAGTGGGAGCAGTCCGTGGAGTCGCTCTCCCGGCTGGTCCTGATGCCACCGGCGGTGGCCGTGGCGGCGGATGCGGACGCAACGACGCAGGCGGAGGCGCTAAGTGAACTGCTGCGCGCGGACTACGGGCTGGCGGGG
>CALMEC010000326.1 GCA_937862675.1 uncultured Actinomycetes bacterium | reverse complement strand
GATGACGCGCTACTTCATGACGATCCCGGAGGCGGTACAGCTCGTGATCGAGGCGACGGGCATCGCCGACGGCGGCGACATCTTCGTCCTGGACATGGGCGAGCCCGTCCGCATCATGGACCTGGCCGAGAACATGATCCGGCTGTCGGGGCACGAGCCGGGGCGCGACATCGCCATCGAGGTGGTCGGCATCCGCCCGGGCGAGAAGCTGCACGAGGAGCTCTTCAACCTGGACGAGGACGTCCAGACGACGCGCTTCGGCGGCATCCAGCGCGCCACGCGGCCCACGCTCGACCCCTCACGGCTGCAGGACGGACTGGACCGGCTCGAGTCCCTGGTCGATCAAGGCGACTCCGAGCGCGCGGGCGTGGTCCTCTGGGAGACCCTCGGCGTCGGCAGGGTTCCGGATGTCCAGCACGAAACCACTGACCACGTATCACCACCGGAGAAGGACGGGACCGATGACGACAGCGCTCGCGATTGACGAATCAGAGGTCTCCGGCCTCGTCCCCGTGATCCCCGAGGGCATCCTCTCCCACGTCGTGCGCACCTGCGACGAGCACGGGGCCTCATGCCCCTGCGTCGGCCAGGGCGACGGCACGACGGGCCTGGTGTTCTGGTGCCCCGAGGGTGAGCACCTCCTGACCTTCCGGTAGCCCCTCGGGCTCCCCCCGGCGGTTCCCTCACATCGGGGTCGCGGGCCGTGCCGGAGGACGACGGATACCGGCGCCCGCCGTCCGGTGTCGCACGTCGCCCGTTCGCCGCCCGTCGTGGGCTCTCCCAGGTGGGGCCGAGTAAGGTCCCAGGGACAATCGGCGAGTGCTTGGAGGAGACACGGATGGACGTTGACGTCGCAGTACTGGGTGGTGGACCGGGTGGATACCCCGCCGCGATCCGCGCCGCACAGCTCGGGCTGTCGGTCGCGGTCATCGAGAAGGGGGAACTCGGCGGTACGTGTCTCAACGTCGGCTGCATCCCCACGAAAGCATGGGTGCAGAGCGCCCACGCGCTCAAGGACGCCGGCCAGGCCTTCCCCAAGCTCGGCGTCTCGGTCGGCACGCCCGAACTGGACTTCGACCAGGTCCAGGCCAACAAGGACGAGATCGTGAAGACCATGGTCTCCGGGGTCGGGATGATCCTGAAGGCCAACGGGGTCACGGTCGTCCAGGGCGAGGGCGTCTTCGCGGGGCCCAACCAGATCGACGTCGCGGGCGGCGAGTCCGTCACGTTCAAGCACGCGGTCATCGCCACGGGCTCGCGTCCGTTGCGTCCGCCGGTCGAGGGCATCGACGGCGAACGGTGCGTGGACAGCACCGGGCTCCTCGCGACCCAGAGCGTGCCGAAGCGGCTCATCGTGCTCGGCGGCGGTGTCATCGGTGTCGAGTTCGCGTCGATCTTCAATCACTTCGGATCCGAGGTGACGGTCGTCGAGATGCTCGACTCGCTGATCCCGATGATGGACCAGGACGCCATCACGGCCCTCACCCGTGCCTTCACGAAGTCCGGCATCGCCGTCCACACGGGTGCGCGTGCCACGAAGGTCGAGGAGACGGCGGACGGTGTCGTGCTCACCTTCGAGAAGGACGGCGAGACGACCACCGTGGAAGGTGACCTGCTGC
>CALMEC010000325.1 GCA_937862675.1 uncultured Actinomycetes bacterium | reverse complement strand
ACGCGGCGTCAATCGTCGTCCATCGTGCGCGCGTACGAGTCGTGCAGCAGGCGCGACAGCGCGCGATCGGCGAGGCGGCGGCCCTCGTTCTGGCAGACCGCGCAGTAGTTGGTCTCGTTGTCGGCATGCACGATGCGCTGCACCGGGCTGCCGCACACCGGGCAGGGGCTGTGGGCTTCCATCAGCGGCAGCGCGCCGGGTTGCGACGCCACGTCGGCGAGGATGCGCCGGGTGAGCCCGTCCTCCAGCGTGAGGCCCGCCGCCGCCGCCGGCTCCTCGATGGCGCGCTGGAGCGCGGCGGGGCCGAGCGGGCCGACGAGGAACTGGCGGTCGGCGACGAGGGCGCGCAGCTCCTCGATCCCCGGAACCGCAAGGTCGAGCATCGTGTCCAGCTCGTCGCGCGTGAACGTCTGCCCCTCCGCCGTGGCCTGCACCTCCACGATGCGGCCCGACCCGGTCATCACCACGTTCATGTCGACCTCGGCGGCCGAGTCCTCGACGTAGCAGAGGTCGAGGAGCGGCGTGCCGTCCACGATGCCGACGCTGATCGCCGCCACCGAGTCGGTGAGAGGGAGCTCGGACAGAGCGCCGTCGCGCACCAGCCCGCGGAGGGCGAGCTCCAGCGCGACGTAGCCGCCCGTGATGCCGGCGCACCGCGTGCCCCCGTCGGCCTGGATCACGTCGCAGTCCACCCAGATCATGCGCTCACCCAGCGCGTCGAGATCGGTGACGGCACGCAGCGACCGGCCGATCAGGCGCTGGATCTCCTGGGTGCGGCCGTCGACCTTGCCGCGCGACGACTCACGCTGGCGCCGCTCGCCGGTGGAGCCGGGGAGCATGCCGTACTCGGCGCTGACCCACCCCCTCCCCTTCCCCCGAAGCCACGGGGGCACGGAGTCCTGCACCATGGCCGTGCAGATGAGCCGGGTCTCACCCACGCTGATCAGCACACTGCCGTGTGCCGACGCGATGAATCCGGGCTGGATGGTGGCCGGGCGTGCCCGGTCCGATGTACGTCCGTCTGAGCGCATGCGGGGCAGGATAGCCGTGGTCCGCGGATGGCCGCGCCCGAGATGAGCAGTGCCACGGAAATCGCGGCGTGCGCGTGCCCCCGACGGCCCGGATCCACCACCGGGCACCTCCGAGAGGGCACCACCCCGACCATCGGTGTCCGCCCTCGCCCCGCATCCCCCGGGAACGCGCCCCACGCCACGCCTCCGTGTAACCGCCATCCTGCGCGGTTACACCGGTCGCGGGCACCCGCACGCGAGTAGTGTGAGGTCATGAATTCCGCGGATGACCTGGCACGACTGCTCGCCGACGCGCGGCACGCCGTCATCCTGACCGGCGCGGGCATCTCCACCGAGAGCGGCATCCCGGACTTCCGCTCCCCCGGCGGCATCTGGGAGAAGTACGACCCCATGGAAGTGGGGTCACTGGACATGTTCATCCGCGACCCGTCCAAGTTCTGGGCCTACCATCGCCCGCGCTTCGACGCCGTGGGGTCCGTGGAGCCGAATGCCGCCCACCTCGCCGTGGCAGAACTCGAGCGTCGGGGCATCGTCAAGGCCGTCATCACCCAGAACATCGACGGGCTCCACCGGCGGGCGGGGACGCAGGAGCCGATCGAGGTGCACGGTTCCCTCTCGGGGGGACGCTGCCTGCGCTGCGACCACCGGGTCTCCGCGGATGAGCTCCTGGCTCGAGCCGACGCGGACGAGCAGGGGGTGCCGCGCTGCGACTGCGGCTTCCAGCTGAAGAGCCACGTGGTCCTGTTCGGCGAGATGCTCCCGCAGGAGGCCATGGAGGCGATGTTCGAGCAGGCCGGGATGGCGGACGTCCTCCTGGTCATCGGGTCCAGCCTGGCGGTCTCGCCCGTCTCCGACATCCCCGGGCTCGTGCTGTCGAACGGGGGGTCGCTCGCGATCCTCACGGAGGGCGAGACCCCCTATGACCATCGCGCCGCGGTGCGCCTCCACACGCGTGCGGCGGCGACGATGACCGAGGTGATCGCCCGCCTCGACGCGGCGGAGGGCACGCCGGCCACGTGAGCGAGATCACCGACCGTCCCGGCGGGCCCGCCGCGGACGACGCGACGACCCCGTCGCTTCTCGTCACACTTACAGGACCCGACCAGCCGGGGATCTCGACGGCCGTGTTCGCCGCGCTGCGCGGCATCGATGTGCGGGTACTCGACGTGGAGCAGGCCGTCGTGAGACGCCACCTCAACCTGGGGATCCTCCTGGACCTCGGCGATGCACGTCATGAAGACGAGATCGCCGGCCGGGTGACGGCCATCGCTGACCGCTTCGGCCTCGCGGCCGAGTTCCTCCGAGGGTTCGGAGACGACCAGGAACGCCGGACCGGACGGACGATCGTGACGGTTCTGGGCCGCCCGCTGCGCGCAAGCCACATGGCGGCCGTCACGCAGCGACTCTGGGAGCACCGCGCCAACATCGACGGCATCCGGCGTCTCTCGCACAGCCCCGTCACCACGATCGAGCTGTCGGTCTCCGGCGCACGCAGCGACGTCCTCCGCCGGGAGCTGGCAGCCGTCTCCGTCGAGCACCGGATCGACATCGCCGTCTCCCCCGCCGGACTGGCGCGGCGCGGACGCCGCCTGGTGGTCATGGACGTCGACTCGACCCTCATCACCGGCGAGGTCATCGAGATGCTCGCCGAGCACGCCGGCCGGGGCGCGGAGGTTCGGGCGATCACCGAGGCGGCCATGCGCGGTGAGCTGGACTTCGCCGCCAGCCTGCGCCGCCGCGTCGCCGCGCTGGAGGGCCTCGACGTCGCCGTCCTGGACGAGGTACGCGCCGACGTCACCCTGACACCCGGGGCGCGGACCCTCTGCCGCACACTGCGCGAACTCGGGTTCTCGATCGCGCTCGTCTCCGGCGGGTTCGCCGAGGTCGTCGAACCCCTCGGCCGCGAGGTGGGCGCGACCTACGTCCGCGCCAACCACCTGGAGGCGGCGCACGGGCGCCTCACCGGCAACGTGTCCGGCCCGATCGTCGACCGGGCCGGCAAGGCGGCCGCGCTACGGGAGTTCGCCGAGCTCGAGCACCTGCCGCTGTCGCGCACCGTGGCGATCGGCGACGGCGCGAACGACCTGGAGATGCTGGCGGCAGCCGGACTGGGGATCGCCTTCAACGCGAAGCCCGTGGTACAGGCGCAGGCCGACACGTCGGTCAACGTCCCCTATCTCGACTCGGTGCTCTACCTGCTCGGGATCAACGCCGGCGACGTGCACGAGGCCGACGACGCGGATTCCTGACCGTCTCCTGGGCATGGGCAGGACCGTGACCGCAATCGCGGTCGACGACGGATGACGCGACGAGTCCGTGTTCTTGGCGACGGCCTGTACGCTGCCGACCGATGAAGACCGAACCCCGGAAGCTCGCGATCATCCAGACCGGCGGGACGATCGGCAACCGCCGGGCCAGCCCGGGGGACCTGCGCCCCGCCCCC
>CALMEC010000324.1 GCA_937862675.1 uncultured Actinomycetes bacterium | reverse complement strand
CATGGTGATGTCGCGCGTGAACTTCGACTTCTGCGCGGCGCTCGGCAGCTCGCCGTTGAGCAACAGGTAGGAGAGCTCCATGAAGTCGCTCTTCTCGGCCAGCTCGGCGATGTTGTAGCCGCGATGAAGCAGGACGCCTTCATCGCCGTCGATATAGGTGATCTTCGATTCGCAGGACCCGGTCGAGGTGAAGCCGGGGTCGTAGGTGAAGTAACCGGTCTCGCCGTAGAGCTTGGGGACATCGATCACGCTGGGGCCGATCGAGCCCCCTATGATCGGGAACTTCCAGGATTTGCCGCTGGCGTCGTCCGTAAGGGTTACGGTGCCGGTATTGCTCATGGTCGCTCCCGCTCGAAATCCGTGTTGGCCAATCCCTGTCCCTACCGCCAACGCGGTCGTGACGCCCCCGGATTGGCCGAAAAGGTCAGACGTAAACTAACAAGCCGGTCCGAAGGGCGCAACGCAAGGACGCCATGCCATAATCGTCAGGCGGCTGCGCGCAGGCGTGTCAACGATTCGTCACGTCCGAGGATCGCCAGAACCTCGAAGATCCCGGGTGACACGGTGGAACCGGTGAGCGCCGCGCGCAGCGAGCCTGCCGCGTGCAACAGCACCGGCTCGCCGGCGTCAGCCGCTGCCACAGCTGCTGGGTAACCGGGCGAAGGCCGTCGATGACCGCGCGCCAGTCCCCGCCCTCGCGCTCGGCGAGGCCGGTGGCCTCCGGCCGGGGACCGTCGCCCACCGGCACCGGGTCGAGCGCGACGACGGCCCTGGCCCGGATCACCGTGACCGCACCGGCCAGCGTGGCGGCGACGAAGCTGCCCACCCGGGGCATCGCCGTGAGGCTCCGTCCCCCGTCGGCGGGCGGAAGGGCCGTCGTCCGGCTCCTCGTCCCCGGGAAGCTCCTGGGTCGCCGGAAGAACACCCCGGTCGTGGTGGGCGCCGCGGCGAAGAACCTCAGGAAGGGCATCGCCGCGAACGTGGTGGTCAAGCCCGCTGCCCCGTGGCGGGCGAAGGGGGGGGAACTGAAGGGACGCACGATCCGGGTGCAGGTCGTCTTCCGCGGGCGGGCCACGATCCGCTCCGTCCGGCTGACCTGACCGTACGCCGGGGAAGCCCGGCCGCGTCTGCGTAGGGCACGTCCATGCTCCGCTGACAGCGCTGGTGTCAGACACTTAACACGCGGATGTCCGTCAACAGGCGGATGTCCGCAGGCCTCGTCACGCCGTCAGCCGTTCCGGGTGTCGTCGCGGGCTGTCGACGCTTGAGACCGGGGGTCGCCTGCGACCTCACCCCTGGGCCGGCCGGGTCTCACGGTTGCAGCCGCTCCGGCACGGTCCGCCCGTCCTCGATGACGGGCGGTCGCGGCACCGATCGCGACGTCCAGTCGTGCCGCCGGTCTCATCACCTGCGGATGCGCCGTCCGGATGCGGCTCCGTCCTGGTCGCCCCGGTGCGAGTGTCGCGAGGTTGACACAACGAGCGTCGCGAAGGCGAGCGACGGCGGCCCCGGTGCTTCGTAACGTGATCTCACGGTCAAGAAACACGAACAAGGGAGCACCGAAATGACCACCTCGTCCACCATCACCAGCCGCCGCATCCGACGTCTCGCCGCCCTCTCGGCCGGCGCCGCGATCCTCGCCGTCGCCGGAACCGCGTCGGCCTTTCCCGTCATCAACCTCCCGCCGCGTGCCAGCTTCACGGCGACACCCTCGCTCGCCCTCGTCGGTCAGCACGTCGCCTTCGACGCCGGCGCCTCGACGGATGTCGACGGTTCGATCACCAAGTACGAGTGGGACCTCGACGGCAACGGCACCTACGAGGTGCGGTCCGCAACCATCGCCAGCACCGGAACGTACTTCGCGACCGCGGGTGCGCACACGGTCCGCCTGCGGGTCACCGACAACCGTGGTGCCACCGGCGTCACGACGCGCACCGTCGTGGTCAACCGCCGGCCGGTCGCCCTGCTCACCGCCGATCGCGCAGTGCCCAACGTCGGGGACGTCGTCGGCTACCGGGCCACGGGCTCGTACGACCCGGACGGCGACGCCATCGCCGGCTACTACTGGGACATGAACGGCGACGGATACTTCGAGCGGTACGGCGCGAGTCCCTACGTCCAGACCAGCTTCTCCACCCCCGGTATGCACCGCATCGGCGTCATGGCCCGTGACAGCCGCGGAGCCAACTCCATCCCGGTGACCCTCAACGTCCGTGTCAACGATCGTCCGACGGCCGTCATCTCCGCCACACCCAACCCGGCCGTCGTCGATCAGCTCGTCCAGCTGAGCGGTTCGCTCTCGAGCGACGATCGCGGCATCGTCAAGTACGAGTGGGACCTCGACGGCAACGGCACCTACGAGACCAGCACCGGTGCGAGCCCTCGGACCACCGCGATGTTCACGACGCTCGGCCCGGCGAAGGTCGGTCTGCAGGTCACCGACACCGACGGAGCCGTCGACCGGTCCACGGCGACGATCACCGTCAACCCGGCTCCGGTGCCCGACACCAGTAAGCCCCTCGTCCGGATCACGCCCCTCGCCGTGCGGATGCGAGGCGGTTACGCGACCTTCAAGGTCACCTGCCCGGTCACCGAGATGAGCTGCGCCGCGAACCTCACCGTCAAGGGGCGCTCCGGCAACCTCCACGGTCAGGTCATCGGCCGCGCCGCCAAGATCGTCCCTGGTGGCCGGACTCTCGCCGTCCACGTCCGTCTCACACCGAAGGCCCTCCGCGCCATCCGTCGCAACGGTCGGATCCCGGCGACCGTCATCGCGGTCGCGAAGGACGCCGCGGGCAACGTCGGCACCACCAGCACGAAGGTGACGATCCGCAAGTAGACGTCGCAACATCCTCCGGTCCGCGGGAGGCGGACCAGAGCGCGGGGCCGGCATGCCGGCCCCGCGGCCATGGTCGGGGCGTGACGATCCGGCGGTGACCGAGGTTCACGCTGTGTGCCAGGAGCCAGGGATGACATCGACCGGTGAGACGACGGAGAGCCGCGATACGCCGGTTCCCCGAGTCGCGCGACGGATCAGCCGGATTCGGCCCCGACGTCGCCCAGCGTCCACACCGACGCCGGCACCTGCTTACCCCGTACGTCGACGGCGCCGACCGCGACCAGATCGGGTGCCGGCGTGGTGAGGGCGGCGCGTGTGGCGTCGGATACGAGCACCGTGTGCGACGTGTCCTTCGAGAGCGCCTGAAGCCGCGCCGCCGCGTTCGTGGTGTCGCCGACGGTCGCGTACTCCAGCCGGCGCATCGAGCCGACCGTGCCGCTCATGACCGGTCCGCTCGCCACGCCGATGCCGACGGCGAACGGCGCGGAGACCCCGTTCGTCGTCGCCCAGTCATTGAAGGCGGGGATGCGGCGGTCGCGGATGTCGCGGACGGCGGCCAGGGCCCGGTCGGCGTGGTCGGCCTGCTCCACGGGAGCGCCGAACACGGCCATGATCCCGTCCCCCTGGTAGGAGACCACGGTGCCCCCGGCATCGAGGACGGCGTCGGCGACCTCGCCCAGGTACCGGTTCAGGAGTTCGATGACCGTCTCCGGCGGCAGGGTCTCGGCGGCCGTCGTGAAACCGCGGAGATCGGCGAAGAGGACCGTCGCGTAGCGGCGCTCGCCCGTCAGTCCCTGATCGGCCTCCGCGCGTGCCACCACCTGATCGACGAGCGACGGCGGCAGGAAGCGGCCGAACGCCGCGCGGATGCGACGGCGGTCCCGGATCACCGTGGCGGG
>CALMEC010000323.1 GCA_937862675.1 uncultured Actinomycetes bacterium | reverse complement strand
CACCGCGCGCCGACGGGGGACCAGTGTGCGGCGACTTACGCGCCAGAGCACTAACCGAAAGTTGGAAGTTGTGGAAACCGACGACCCCCGCGGGCATAGGCGGGAGGCGATCCGCTTGCGGAAACGGGGGGTATCGGTACCTCCGTACCCCCCTCCTATGACCTATGTCCGCGTTGCCCGTCGCCCCCGCCCCGAGCGACCTTCGCCGCAATCAGGCGGGCGGCCATCGGGGCCGCGCCGCCCACAGCGGACACAGGGGTGGACCGATGGCGGCACGACGCGAGGGACCGAGAGCCCGGAGGCGGCCCGGCAGGGGGGGGGGAAAGATGGCGGGCTTCACCACCGAGGGCCCGCCCGCCGGCGGCCACGGCGGCCAGCGAGACGTTGCCGGTGCCGCAGGCCACGTCGAGCACCCGTTCGCCGCGGCCGATACCCGCCGCCGCCACCAGTCGCTCGGCCGCGGGCTGCAGGGTCATGGCCGTACGGGCGTAGTCGCCGTCACCCCAGTCGATCGTCATCGTGCTTCCCTCCCGGCCGGCCGTCGTCTCCCGCTGGCCGGCCACGACTATCGGCCGTGGACGACACCGCCCGGTCGGGCCGTTGCCGAGCGGTGTCACTGGTTCGGTGCGTGGGCCGTTGGCGTCTGGGCGTGGCGCCGGACGCCCTTCGGCCGCCGACAAGCACCCGGTACTCACCGATCCGTCCCCGCTCCGAGGGGTACAGGGCGGTGTCGATCGGCGATGCCGACTGAGCAGCCGCTCCCGTCACGTCCGATCGCTTCTCAGCGGCTCCTCAACGGCCACTGAGAGCAGCTCACCCGCCGGGCCGCTCAACCGGTGCGCGCCGGTCCAGACCGCCGTCAGCGGACGGCGCACCCGGACGCCCTGGATCTGCACCTGGAGGAGCTCACCGGACTCCAGCTGGGCGCGGACCGCCAGCTTGCTGATCACCGTGGGGCCCGCCCCGGCCGCGACGGCGATCCGCACGGCGGCGTTGCTGCTCAGGACCTGCGCCGGCCGGGCCACCGGACGATCGCCCACGATCTCCTCGAACGCCTCCCGCGTACCGGATCCCCCCTCGCGGACGACGAGCGGTGTGGCGGCCAGTTCGTCCAGGCCGATCGGGCTCGGACGCTCGGCCCAGGGGTGGTGGGGCGCGATCACGACGGCGAGCTCGTCCTCCCGGACGACGCGTGTGTTGAACCGGTCCGGCACGTGCGGCGTTTCCACGAACCCGAGCTGCAGCCGTCCCTCGCGGACCTCGCCGAGTACCTGCGCCGAGTTGACGACCTGCAGCTCCACCCGGATCCGGGGGGATCGCCGTCGCAGCTCGGCCAGCCAGGCGGGAAGGAGGTTCTCCGCGATCGTCATGCTGGCGGCCACCCGTAGCTCGACGGCGTCCGTCATCCGGCTCTGGTGGAGCCAGTCGCCGAACCGGTGCGCGGACTCGAGCAGTTCGCGGGCGTGCACCGCGAACTGGAGACCCGCCGGCGTCGGGCGCGATCCCCGCGGATGACGGTCGAGGAGCGGTGTCCCGGCCTCCTCCTCGAGCTGGGTGATCATCCTGCTGGCGTTCGGCTGGTGCATGCCCAGCCGGCGCGCGCCGGCACCCAAGCCGCCCTCGTCGAGCACGGCCAGGAAGAGCTCGAGCGCCGGCAGGTTGGGGAGGGGTCGACTCATATCACCATGATATGACCTCCCCGTCGATCGGTCTCTACCGCGGCGGGAGCACCCCTGGGAACGTGGTGGCCATGATCGCACCGAACCTGCTCCGGCCGCCCACACGTCTCCGCCTCGCCGGCCTCTCCATGGACGGGCGCGCGCCCGGCGTCGCGCTCAGCCTGGCGGCGGCCGCCGTCGCGGCCGGGATCAACCACTTCGCGCCCGGTGTCAGCCCGCTGATCATCGCGATCATCCTGGGCATGGTCGTCGCGAACACGATCACCGTGCCGGAGCGCGCGGCGGCCGGAGTGATGTTCTCGGCGAAGAGCCTCCTCCGTGCCGGGATCGTGTTCCTCGGCTTGCAGGTCGTCCTCACGGACATCGCCGACCTGGGGTTCCCGATGCTGGTGGTCGTCGTGTGCATCGTCGGCGGAGGCATCCTGACCACGGTGCTCATGGGCCGCATGCTCGGGATGCCGCCCGACCTCGTGCTCCTCATCGGATGCGGCTTCTCGATCTGCGGTGCCGCCGCCGTGGCCGGTGCCGCCGGCGTGATCGACGCGGACGACCAGGCCGAGGCCGACACCGTCACCGCCGTGGCCCTCGTCGTGATCTTCGGGACGCTCATGATCCCGCTGCTGCCGCTGGCGGCACATCTCGCCGGCCTGACGCCGAGGAACGCCGGGCTGTGGGCCGGCGGATCGATCCACGAGATCGCGCAGGTTGTGGCCGCCGGAGGTGTGATCGGCGGCGGGGCGCTCACCGTTGCCGTCGTCGTCAAGCTCGCCCGGGTGGTCCTGCTGGCGCCCGTCGCCGCGATCCTGAGCATCCGCCAGCGGCGCCGGAGCCGCACCGCCCTGCAGGCGGACGCCGCGACACCGGCGGACGGGGGCGCGACCCCGGCCGGGACGAAGCTGCCGCCGCTCGTCCCGACGTTCGTCATCGGGTTCCTGGCGATGGTGCTTCTCCGCACCTCCGTCGCGGTGCCGGTACCACTCCTGCGGGCCGGAAAGGACCTGCAGACGGTGCTGCTGGCGGCGGCGATGTTCGCCCTCGGCTGCGGGGTCACGGTGCGCGGGCTCCGCCGGGTCGGCCTGCGTCCGTTCGTGCTGGCGACGCTGTCCACCGTGGTGGTCACGTCGATCGCGCTCACCGGCGTCATGGTCAGCAGCTCGATCGGCTGAGCGGCCGGAGAGCGCGACGTCTCAGCCGGTCGTCGGCGGGACGCTCACCGGTGACCGGAACACGCTCGCCACCGTGCCCAACCGCCCGATGATGGGCACGCGGGTCATCCGCCGGACGGGTCGTCCCAGGCCGGGCCGATCCCGATGAGGCGCAGCGCGAACCGGCGGTTGCAGTCGGGGCAGTAGTGCGTGGCGGGAGGATCCTCCGGGCGGAGGTCCTCCTCGCCGCAGTACGGACAGAAGAACGGCTGCGCACGCGTCCCCGGAGCTGATCCGGTCATCAGACGAGCGCCGGATCCGACAGTTGCAGCCAGTCGGGGTCGGCCCGGGCACTCCAGACGTGGAACGGCTCGTCCGGCTCACGGGTGTCGAGGAACCGGCGAAGCACTCCTTCGATGTAGTCCTCGAGCCGGTCCGACGGCACGCGGACACCCTTGGGACGGCGCCCGAACTCGGCGTCGGGGCCGAGGTGGCCGCCGACGAGCACCTGGTAGCCGGGCACCCGTTCGCCGTCCGGTCCCGGCACCAGCGAGCCCAGGAGCCCGATGTCCGCCAGCTGGACGCGTGCGCACGAGTTGGGGCACCCGTTCATGTGGATCCGGATCGGCTGGTCGAACTCCGGGATCCGCTGCTCGATCTCGCGGATGAGGCGGTCCGTGCGGCCCTTCGTCTCGGTGACCGCGATCTTGCAGAACTCGATGCCCGTGCACGCCATGGCCCCGCGCCGGAGCTCGGAGGGGCGGACCTGCAGGTCCATCGCCTCCAGCTTGTCGGCGAGCGCCTCGGCGCGATCCGGCTCGACGTCCAGGATGACGATCTTCTGCTGGGTGGTCAGGCGGATGCGACCGGAGCCGTACTCGTCGGCCAGCTCGGCGACACGCTCCAGCTCGGGACCGGACGACCGGCCGGCGCGGGGAGCGGCACCGACGTAGACGCGCCCGTCGGACTGCTCGACGATGCCGATGTGGTCGCGCTGCGCCGATGCGGAGGGGATGGCCTCGGGGCCGTCCTCCAGCGGGGTCTCCAGGTACTCGGTCTCCAGGATCTCGCGGATCCGCTCGGGGCCGACCTCGCCGACCAGGAACTTGAAGCGGTTGGAGTTGCGCGTGCCGCGGAACCCGTGATCGCGGAAGACGGAGGTGACGCCGAGCCAAACCTCGACGACGCGCTCCGGCGGCACGAACACACCCAGGCGCTGTGCCATGCGCGGTGCGGGGCCGAGGCCGCCACCGACCCAGAGGTCGAAGCCGACGCGCCCGTCCCCGTGGCGCACGCCGATGAACGCGATGTCGTTGATCTCGTGCTCGGCGCAGTGGTCGGCGCATCCCGAGATCGACGTCTTGTACTTGCGCGGCAGGTTGGAGAAGCGCGGGTCGCCGACGAACCGCCGCTCGATCTCGTCGATGAAGGGGGAGGCGTCGATCAGCTCACGGGCGTCCACACCCGCCAGCGGGCACCCGATGGTCGTGCGGGGGACGTCACCGCAGGCCTCGGCGGTCTGCAGTCCGACCGCTTCGAGCTGCTCCCAGATCGCCGGTACGTCCTCGATGCGGATCCAGTGGAACTGCACGTTGGAGCGGTCGGTCACGTCGGCGAAGTCGCGACCGTATCGCTGGGAGATCCCGGCGATGGTGCGCAGCTGGTCGCTGGTGAGACGCCCGCCCGGAATGCGTACGCGCATCATGAAGTGGGAGTCCTCCACCTCCTCGACGTCGCCGGTCGCGCCGGCCGTGCGCTGTGTGTAGAGACCCCACCAGCGGAAGCGGCCGCGAAGGTCGTCGGGGTGGATCGAGTCGAACCCCTCCTTCGAGTACTGATCGATGATGCGCTGCCGGACGTTGAGGCCGTCGTCATCCTGCTTGAGCCGCTCCACGTCGTTGAGCGGCTCTCGGTTCCCGGTCGCCCACTGCCCTTCGCCCTTTCGCCCCATCGGCGCGCCTCCTGTAATTACCGTAAATGCAACAGAGATTCGTATGTATAGCGGAATTCGCCGGCGCGTGGGGAACGCGGGGCGATACGGCACTCGGTCGTCCCGGCGCACATCGTGGGCCGCGGTCCGTGGGTGCGCCGCTCGTTGGGTGCGGGGGCGAAGGGCGTCGTCGCCGGGGCTTGCGGCGACGGGAAGGGATCAGGCGGTCGGAGCCGTCACCGGACGGCAGGTCGTCCGAGGGACGCCGTGCCCCTCAGCGGGAGTCGTGCTGGCCCACGTTCATTCCGGGGAACGCGTCCTGGTCACCGACCACGGCCGACGTCCAGGTCTCCGGACGGAATGCCCCGAGGGTGTCTCCGTCCTCGTCCTCGATGAACAGCATCCCCGACCCGTCGACACGGGGCACAGCGGCATCGGGGAACCGAAAGGGGCCGGACGTGGGGCTGGGCCCGGGAAAGACATACAGCATGGACTCGTCCTCCATGACATCGGACCTCCGGACGCCGCCTTCGTGCGGTGCCCGCCGTCCGTTCGTGTTCGCATTGCGTGAACAGTGTGAAAAAAGCTCCGTCATATTGCCGCAAAATCGACAAAAACTCAAATTCGCCGTCCGGGGCGGCGCACCGTGGGTTCCGGCTCCGCTCGACCACCGTGGGCGCCCGGCGGGTCGGCATGCACCGTCTCTCGGTATCCGGGGACGGATCGCCTCCGTGGCCGATCGTCCGCGAATCCTTGGGCGGGGCCGGTGATGGATCCGTCCGCAGGCCGACGACGTCCTGCCAGGGGTGGACGCGGACGGCGCGCTCCGTCAGGATCCCGCGTATCCGCCGAGTCCGACCGGACACCCGGGCGGTTGACCATCCGCGCAGGGAGATGAAGAATGGCCGGCCTTGATGAACTGATCGGAGGGCTTCCCCTCGATCGCATTGCCCAACAGCTGGGCGTTGACGAGACGACCGCCCGGAGCGCCGTCGAAGCGGTGGTCCCGGCGCTCGCGGGCGGGATGGAGGCCAACGCACAGGACGCGGCGGGTGCCGAGTCCCTGCAGAACGCGCTCCAGAAGCATGAGGGGTTCTCGTTCGACGACGGCGTCGACATCGACGGCATCGACACGGACGACGGTCAGAAGATCGTCCAGCACGTCTTCGGCGACAACCGCGATCAGGTGACCCAGCAGCTGGGCGGGCTCGGGGGGCTCGACAGCGGGATGGTCGCGAAGCTCCTGCCGCTGCTCGCTCCGGTGGTCATGGGGTACATCGCCAAGCAGATGCGCGGCGGATCCGGCGGATCGTCAGGGGGCGGCCTCGGCGACGTCCTCGGCGGGCTGGTCGGGGGCGGCTCCGGAGGCGGGCTCCTCGACATGCTCGGCGGGCTCTTCGGACGCAAGTAGAGTCGGCGCCACAGTACGCCCACGCCCGCCACTTCGGACCGCCGGACCGGGGTGGCGGGGCCCGCGCCTGCACTCGACGGTCCACGGCGGGCACGGGTACATCTCGACCCGTACCGGGGATCATCCGCGCGGGCGGACCGCATACTGCGGGTATGACTGCGATCAACGTCCAGCGTGTGATGCCCGTTCTGTCGGTGGAGGACATCCCCGCCGCCGTCGACCTCTACCTCCGGGTGTTCCGGCTCCGGGTGGCGATGGACCACGGGTGGATCGTGGCGCTCGTCGACGACGACGGGCACCAGATCGGACTGATGACGCGTGACGCCACGGCTCCGGTGAACCCGGACGTGTCGGTCTTCGTCGACGATGTCGACGCGGCGCATGAGGAGGCGGTCGCGGCCGGGTTCGAGATCGTCCACCCGCTCACCGACGAGCCGTGGGGTGTCCGCCGCTTCTTCCTCCGGGACTCCGGCGGGAACGTCGTCAACGTCGGTATGCATCTCTAGCGGTGTCGCCCGTGCATACGGGCCGTGACGGATCGGATGCGTCGGTCCGCCCGGTGCCCGCGTGGGGCGCGGTCCGATGCGATGTTCCCGATCGGATGGGCCGCCTGCGGGTCGCCGAGCGGATCTTCCGTGCGGCACGGACGCAGATGCGCCGGGATATCGGAGATCGCTTGCGGTCCGGGACACCCCGTGACAGGACCCCGGACCGCAACGTGATTCCCGGCGCGGGGACCGGTGGTCAGCCGGCGTGTGCCGACCGGAAACGGCGCAGCCGCAGACTGTTGGAGACGACGAAGACACTGGAGAGCGCCATCGCGGCCCCGGCGAGCATCGGGTTGAGCATCCCGAATGCGGCCAGCGGGATCGCCGCCGCGTTGTAGGCGAATGCCCAGAAGAGGTTCACCTTGATCGTGCCCAGCGTCCGCCGCGAGAGGCGGATCGCATCCACGGCGCTCCGGAGGTCGCCGCGCACGAGCGTGATGTCGGACGCCTCGATCGCGACGTCGGTACCCGTCCCCATCGACAGGCCCAGGTCGGCCTGGGCCAGGGCCGGCGCGTCGTTGACCCCGTCGCCCACCATCGCGACGACGCGGCCGTCCCCCTGCAGATCACGGATCACGTCCACCTTCCCCTCGGGAAGAACCTCGGCCACGACCCGGGCGATGCCGACCTCGGCGGCGATGCGTTCGGCGACGGCGGTGTTGTCGCCGGTCAGGAGGATCGGCGTGAGGCCGATCCCGGTCAGCTCGGCGATGGCCTGCGCGCTCGTCGGCTTCACCGTGTCGGCCACCATCACGACGCCTCGGGCGGCTCCGTCCCATCCCACGGCCACCACGGTGGTGCCGTCCGTCTCCGCCCGGGTCTTCCTCGCGGCCACGTCCGGGCTGAGCGCGAGCGACCACTCGGTGAGGAAGGACTCACGCCCCACGACGACCGGGTGGCCGTCCACCATTCCCTGTACGCCCTTGCCCTCCACATTGGCGAAGTCCTCGGGTGCCGGCAGGGCGCCCACCTCCGCGGTGGCGGCCCGGGCGATGGCCTGGGCGATCGGGTGCTCGGAGGCGTCTTCGAGGGCTCCGGCGAAGCGCAGCAGCTCATCGCGCGTGACACCCGGCTCGGGGACGACGTCGACCACCGTCATCCGCCCCTCCGTCACGGTGCCCGTCTTGTCGAGCACGACGGTGTCGACGCGACGCGTGGACTCGAGGACCTCCGGACCCTTGATGAGGATGCCCATCTGGGCACCGCGCCCGGTGCCGACCAGAAGCGCGGTCGGCGTGGCGAGCCCGAGGGCGCACGGGCAGGCGATGACGAGCACCGCGACCGCCGCGGTGAACGCCGCCGAGGCCGAGAATCCCGCACCGAGCCAGGCACCCAGGGTGACGACCGCGATGCCGATCGCGATGGGCACGAAGACACCGGAGATGCGGTCGGCCAGCCGCTGCACCTCGGCCTTGCCCGTCTGCGCCTCCTCCACGAGCTTCGCCATCTGTGCCAGCTGGGTGTCCGAACCGACCCGCGTGGCGCGGACCACGAGGCGGCCCCCGGCGTTGACGGTCGCACCGGTGACCGCTGCGCCGGGCGACACCTCGACGGGAACCGATTCCCCGGTGAGCATGGACGCATCGACGGCGGACGATCCGGACACGACGACGCCGTCGGTGGCGATCCGCTCGCCGGGACGGACGACGAAGACGTCTCCGGCGACGAGATCGTCGATCGGGATGCGGGTCTCGACGTCGTCGCGGAGCACGGCCACGTCCTTCGCTCCGAGCTCCAGCAGGGCTCGGAGCGCCGCACCGGCACGGCGCTTCGATCGCTTCTCGAAGTACCGGCCGGCCAGGATGAACATCGTGACGCCGGCCCCGACCTCGAGGTAGATGTTTGCGGCGCCGTCCGACGGCGCGATCGTGAACTCGAACGAGTGCGTCATGCCCGGTTCGCCGGCCGTCCCGAAGAAGAGGGCGTAGAGGGACCAGAGGAAGGCGGCGGACGTGCCCATCGAGATGAGCGTGTCCATGGTCGCGGTGCCGTGCCTCAGGTTGACCCATGCCGCCCGGTGAAACGGCCAGGCCGCCCAGACGATCACGGGGGCCGCCAGGGTGAGGGAGGCCCACTGCCAGTAGGTGAACTGCAACGCGGGGACCATGGCCATCGCGATCACCGGGATGGTCAGGACGACCGAGCCGATGAGCCGCTGCCGGAGCGCGAGGAGCTCGGGGTCACGGTCCTCGTCACCCGGGGACGCCGGGGGCGTGCCCTCCCTCGTGGCGCGGGGGAGGGCGGCCGTGTACCCGGCCTTCTCCACCTCGGCGACGAGTGACGCGGGGTCGACGTCCTCGGGGAAGCTCACCTTCGCCTTCTCCGTCGCGTAGTTCACCGTCGCGGTGACACCGTCGAGCTTGTTGAGCTTCTTCTCGATGCGGTTGGCGCACGAGGCGCAGGTCATGCCGCCGATCTCGAGCTCGACGCTGGAGCGGTCGTGGTCCGGTGCCGTGGTGGTCACGGGGTGCCTCCGTTCGGTCCCTGGTCCGTGTGGGAATGGGTATGGGTGTCCGCGCCGGCCGGGTCCTGGGACGGTGCGACGCCATCCGCGGTCGTGGCGTCGACGACGAACTCCGCCGTCCGCACGCGACCGTCGATGCTCACGTCCAGGTAGAGCAAGTAACGGCCGGGTGTCGGCGGCTCTGCGACGAATGCGATGGTGGGGCCGGACGTGGTGCCGGCCTCCGGCGCCGCTCCCCGGGGGTGGGCGTGGAGATACGCCAGGTCACCGTCACGCAACGCGACGAGGTGGCCGAACGCCCCGAGATACGGCTGCAGCGTCGTCACCGGTGACCCCTTGCACGTGACGGTGACCGTGAGCTCGCTCTCACGGCCGGCGACGAGGTCGCCGCTCAGCGTGAGGTCGACGCCGTCGACGTGGTCGCGGGTGGTTACGGCGCGGTCTGTCACCGGGCGGAGAGGGCCGGCGACATCCACGGTCCGTGTGAGTGTCAGTCCGTCCGCCCCGTCGTCGGGGGTGAAGTCGGCGTAGACGCGGTAGGTGCCGGCGGCGTTCCATGTCCAGGGGACCGTCCAGGTCCCGGTCGCGGCGTCCAGCTGCGGATGGACATGCCGGAAGTGCTCGCCGTCGGAACGCACCACGATCAGGTGGAGATCCTTCTCATGTGTGGTCCGGAAGCGTGTGAGCGGCGTCTCGTCGGCGTCCAGGACGCGGAACGTGAGATGGCCGGTCGTGCCCACGGCGCCCGGTGCGCGGACGGGGGACAGGTGGTAGGCCCCGCCCGACAGGGAGACGCCCGGTACGGTGACCGAGGGGCCCTCCGTCATCGATGCGGCGTGGTGCGTCGTCCGGCTCCGCTGCTCCCAGCGTTCGACGACGTCATCGGGCACGACGCGTCCGGCGACGGCATACGCGACGCCGAAGGCCAGGAGGACGCCGAGTCCGTAGGCGCCCAGTCGGGCGGGGGCGTTCACGGAACGCGCACCGCCGTGTACCCGGCCTCGTCGACGGCCGCCAGCACCTGCTCGTCCGTGACCGCGTCGGTGGCGGTGACGACGAGCCTGCCCGTCTGCGCGCTGACGTCGATCGCGTCGACGCCGCTGATCTCGCCGACCTCCTCGCGGACCGACATCTCGCAGTGCCCGCAGGTCATCCCGGTCACCGTGAACTCGATGGTCTTCATGTCGTCTCCTTCATCGGCGTCGTACCGGTGCTGACCGGTGACGCCGGTCGTCGTTGGGTCAGGAACGGACGAGGCGGGCGATCGCGGCGGACGCCTCCTCGAGTTTCGCGGTGGCCTCCGGGCCGCCGTCCCGCACGGCGTCGGCGACGCAGTGGGCGATGTGGTCGTCCAGCAGACCGAGGGCGAGCGACTGCAGCGCACGGGTCATGGCCGACACCTGCGTGAGGATGTCGATGCAGTACTTGTCCTCCTCGACCATCCTCTGAAGTCCCCGCGCCTGCCCCTCGATGCGGCGAAGGCGGCGAAGGTAGTCGCCCTTGTCGTGGTGGTATCCGTGGTGGGTCGTCTCATCCATGGTTAACACCATACCCCCCTATGGTATTGATCGCAAATCGGAGAGGGAGGATGAACGGATCCACGAGACCGAGACCCTCGGTGCCCTTGATCGCCGTGGCCGCCGGTGCGGTTCCTCGTGCCGGGCGTCGCCGGGCACGGTCTCGGGTGATCTCCCGGCGGTCGCCCCGGGTGCGATGTGAGGCGGACTAAGCCGGGCGGGGAGCCGGGGGCCGGCCGTTTCTCGCCGTCGTGGCGATCAGCCCCGCGAGGAGGACGGCTCCCCCGGCGATCGTGGTGACGATGCCCCATGAGCGCATCCCGCCTGCGAAGACGGACCAGACGGCTCCGGCGACCTCGGACTCCCCGGGCGCGGCCAGGGACTCGACCACCCGCCGCCCGACGGCCGAGGCGGCGATGAGCGCGACGCCCGCGACGGTGACGGCGATGCCGATCCCGATGACCCGGTCCACCCGCCGGCGGGCGACGACGAGGGCGAGCGCGAAGCAGAGGGCGGCCACGACGGGCAGGACGACCGCGAGGGTGCGCGCGATCCGGATGAGACGGGTCACCTGGTCCAGGTCCTGCTGGGTGGTGACGACGACCGAGTCCTCGCGGAGGAGCGCCCCCGCCTGTTCGGCCAATCCCGCGTCGATCTGCTCGATGCGCGGGACGATGACCTGCGCGATCGCGGCGAGGGGGATCTCGATGTCGGCGGAGCGTCCGTCGACCATCCGGTCGCGTGCCCGTTGCACCGCGGTCCCGAAGGCCGCACGGAAGGCCGGGAGATCGATGGCCTCGTCAACGGCCTCCCGGACGTCCTGGTCCCGGATGTGCGGAGGGATCGCGTCCGGCAGTCGCCGGCGGATGTGATCGGAGATCATGGTGGTGAGCCGGTCGCGTACGACCGGCTCGTCGATGGCCTCCAGGGCGTGGTCGCGCAACTGGGTGCCGCGGATCAGCTCGATCCGGACGAACGCCATGACCAGCCCCCCCGACGAGCAGGACGCCTCCGGCGACGATGGCGATCAGGGAGAGGACCGGGTGTCCGCGCCGGGCGGCCCCTGGGGGCGGGGACGAGGACACGGCCGGACCAGCTGTCACCCGGACGAACGCACCAGGGCCGGATGGAGTCGCTCGGCGCCACCGGCACGGTAGAGGCGTGCGGGGCGTCCGCCGTGGTGGATGCGCGTCCCGGTGTCGACCACGAGGTCCTCCGTCGAGAGGATCTTGCGGTGGAAGTTGCGCGGATCGAGCTCGGTGTCCCAGATGGCCTCGTACGCCTGGCGGAGCTGGCTGATCGTGAACTCCTTGGGGCACAGCTCCGTGATCGCGGTCGAGTGCTCGACGCGTGCGGCGAGGTCCTCCAGCGCGTCGCCGATGATCCGGTGGTGGTCGAAGGCGAGCTTGCGCGGCGACCGAAGCAGATCGCCGGTGGGGATCCATTCCACTGCGGACGCATCGGATCCCGCCGTCGTCGCGGGATGGCCATTGGTCAGGCCGACGAAAACGATGGACACGGTGCGGCCGCGCGGATCGCGCTT
>CALMEC010000322.1 GCA_937862675.1 uncultured Actinomycetes bacterium | reverse complement strand
CGGTCCGCGTGGCGGGCGACACCACCGGCGGGGGGACGGGCGGCGGCGAAGTACTGCGCGCCACCGTCGAACACGATCTCGGCGAGCTGCGCCCGGGTCTCCGGGTCGCGCACCACGATGAAGCTCCAGGCCTGGGCCATCCCGCCGGTCGGGGCGAGCAGCGCCAGACGGAGGCACTCGTCGACGACGGCGTCGGGGACCGGACGGTCGGTGTACCGGCGGACGCTGCGTCGCAGGCGAATGGCGTCATCGGCGTTCAATCGCGCTCCGTTCGTGGTGGTGGATGAGTCGAATCCTCAGGATTCCCGATGGGAACCGGCGTTTCGCACCGACGATCGCACATCGGACGGGGACCCGCTCATTCTCCTATCGGCGTCTCCGGCGAAATCTCCACCGCCCGTGTTTGCCAGAATCCCCGGGGATGAACGGCCTCGCTCCGATCCCGGGATACGATGACAGGGCACGGGCGCGGGGTCTTCTCCTGATGAAGCGCCGTGCCACGGGCCTCCTGATCCTCGCGGCCGTGGTCTTCGTCCTGGCCCATGTGTTCCAGGACGACCAGGAATGGCTGCGCTACGTCGCTGCGGCGGCGGAGGGCTCGATGGTCGGCGGACTCGCGGACTGGTTCGCCGTCACGGCGCTCTTCCGTCACCCTCTGGGCATCCCGGTGCCGCACACGGCACTGATCCCGACGCGGAAGGACCAGCTGGGTCGCACGATCGGCTCGTTCGTCGAGGAGAACTTCCTCACGGGAACGGTCGTCATCGAGAAACTGCGTGCCGCCCGCGCCACCGAACGCATGGCCGAGTGGGTGTCGCACCCGGACAACGCCAACACGGTGGCCCGGCACGCGTCGGCTGCTCTCGCCGGCGCCGCCCAGGTCCTGCGTGACGACCGCGTCCAGACGGCGATCGAGCGGTCGCTGGACACCTGGGTGCGCCGCATCCCGCTCGCGCCGCTCGCCGGCCGGGCCCTCGCCGTCGCGACGCAGGACGGCCGTCACACGGAGATGGTCGACGCCGCCCTGGCGGGTGCCACGCGCTTCCTGAGCGACCATCGCGACGACCTGCGCGAGCGCTTCGGCCGCGAGTCCCCCTGGTGGGTCCCGGAGGCCGTCGACGACCGCATCTTCAACAAGCTCTATGACGCCGTCCAGGCGTTCGTCCGGGAGGTGTCGGGCACACCCGACCACGACTTCCGGGCCTATCTGGACGGGCGGCTGGACGAGCTGATCGAGCGCCTGCAGACGGACCCGGATCTCATCGCCCGCGGCGAGGAGATCAAGATGCAGCTCCTCGCGCATCCGGCGGTGCGCACGTGGACGGCATCCCTCTGGACGGACTTCAAGGGGACGCTGCAGAACCAGGCGCGTGACCCCTCCTCGCTCCTTCGGACGCAGATCGCCGAGGAGGTCCAGGCCGTCGGCGCCACGGTCGCGGCGGAGCCCGAGCTGCAGGCGAAGATCGACGGATGGATCGAGTCGGCGGTGCTGTACCTGCTGGAGGAGCACCGCCATCAGGCCGGCGATCTGATCGCCAGTACGGTGGAGCGCTGGGACCCGCAGGACGCCTCCCGCCGTGTGGAGCTCGCGGTGGGCCGGGACCTCCAGTTCATCCGCATCAACGGAACGGTGATCGGCGGCCTGGCCGGGATCGTGATCTACGCGATCAGCCGGCTCCTTCCCTGACGGATGCCGGCTCTCCGCGCGGGCCCGGCGACCTCGCGGGACGTGCATGTCACTCCCGGTGCCAGGCACCGGGAGTGACAGCATCCACGTCGTACGACGATTTGTCCTGCAAATGGACGACATCAAGGCCCCGGTCCGGGAGTGCGTGTCATGCCCGGTGCCAGGCACCGGGCATGACAGTCGCCCGGGATGGGGTGCCGTCAACCGGGAGACCGCGCTCCGTGTGGTGGTGAGGGGGAGCCGCGGCCGTTTGACATATGCCGATATAAGAATATAATGACGCCATGCCGCGAGCAGCGACCACGTCCGATGCGTTCAACGCGATCGCCGAGCCGCAGCGCCGGGAGATCCTGGTGCGGCTCAGGCGGGGTGAGCAGGCAGTGGGCGAACTGGCACACGAGCTCGGCATGACCCAGCCCCAGGCGTCCAAACACCTGAGAGTGCTCCGGGAGGTCGGACTGGTGAGGGTGCGCGGCGCCGGCCGGCGACGGCTGTACGACCTGGACGCGAGCGCACTTCTGCCGGTGCAGGAGTGGCTGGGCGGGTTCGAGCAGTTCTGGCACGGGAGCTTCGACCGCCTGGGCGACTACGTGCGGACCGTGAACCGGACGCGACAGGAGGGACAGCCATGAGCGGGACGGCCGACCGCGAGATCGTGGTCTCGCATGTCATCGACGCTCCGCGGGAGCGGGTCTTCGAGGCCTTCACCGATGTCCGGCATCTCTCCCGGTGGTGGGGGCCGCAGGGGTTCAGCACGACGACCCGATCGTTCGAGTTCCGCGTCGGCGGGGAGGGGGACTTCACGAGGCACGGGCCTGATGGCACCCACTACCCGGAGTGGATCGGGTGGCGGGGACGCTGTCCGCCCGGGGGGGTG
>CALMEC010000321.1 GCA_937862675.1 uncultured Actinomycetes bacterium | reverse complement strand
AAACCCGGTCGCTTCGGCGCCGACGTCTCGCATCTCAACCTGCACAAGACCTTCTGCATCCCGCACGGCGGCGGTGGTCCCGGTGTCGGCCCGGTGGCCGTCCGCGCCCACCTGGCTCCGCATCTGCCGAACCACCCGCTGGTCGCCGAGGCCGGCCCCGCCTCCGGCGTCGGTCCCATCTCGGCGGCACCGTGGGGATCGGCGGGCATCCTTCCGATCCCGTGGGTCTACATCGCGCTCATGGGATCCGAGGGGCTGCGACGCGCCACGGAGGTCTCGATCCTCGCCGCCAACTACATCGCACGTCGCCTGGACGAGAAGTTTCCCGTCCTCTACACCGGTGCCGACGGGCGCGTGGCCCATGAGTGCATCCTCGACCTGCGGCCCGTCAGGGAACGTTCGGGCGTGACGGTCGACGACGTGGCGAAGCGCCTCATGGACTTCGGCTTCCACGCACCGACGATGTCATTCCCGGTCGCCGGGACCCTGATGGTGGAGCCCACCGAGTCGGAGGCTCTCGCCGAGCTGGACCGCTTCTGCGATGCCATGCTGACGATCGCCGACGAGATCGACCGCGTCGCGGAGGGTGCCTGGCCGGCTGAGGACAACCCCCTCGTCCGCTCGCCGCACACGGCCGACGACGTCGCGGCCGATGCGTGGGACCGCGCCTACTCCCGCGAGCAGGCCGCCTATCCGGCGGCGGCGCTGCGGGCGACGAAGTACTGGCCGCCCGTCGGGCGGATCGACCACGCGCACGGAGACCGCAACCTGATCTGTTCCTGCGCGCCGATCGAGGCGTACGCCGAGGACTGAAACCCGTGCCCGACCGGACGTCGCGGCTGGCGGCGACCCGGCAGGAGATCCGCCCGGCGACTGCAGTGCACCTCGGACACGGACCACCGGGGTGCACCGCCGTCCGGACCCGTCCACCGGGAACGGGTCTGCACACGTCAGTGTGACGAGCGAACGGTGTCCGTCGTCCGGTCCGAGGGGATCAATGCCCATGCCACCCACACCGAGACCAGCGTGACGGCCGCCGCCACCAGCGACGTGATCTGCATGGCCTCCACAAAGGCGTGCATCGCACCCTCGGCGGCCGCGGGATCGTGCTCCAGCACGGGGAGCGCCGTGGCGAGCGATTCGCGGATGTGCGTGGCATCGGCCGCGCTCGCGCCGTCCGGGATCGGTACGCCCGACCGGTAGAGATAGGTCACGATCGATCCCAGCACCGCGATGCCCAGGCCGACGCCGAGCTCGTACGCCGTCTCGCTGACCGCGGACGCCGCACCGGACTTCTGCGGCGGGGCCGCCGAGATCCCCGTATCCGTTGAGAGTGCCGTCGCGATACCGACGCCGAGCCCGATCGGGATCAGCGTCAGGGCCAGCCATACGTAGTGGTCCGCCTCAAGGGCCGCCGCCATCCCGGCCAGCCCGAGCGAGATGAGGAACAGGCTGATGCCGATGGACCGTCCGCGGCCCACGCGGCGCAACGCGACCCCCACCAGCACCACCACGACGATCGATGCGACCGTGGCCGGCAGTTCCGCCAGCCCGGCCACGAACGGCGTGTAGCCGCGCACCAGCTGGAGGTACTGCGAGAAGAAGAAGAGGAATCCCAGCATCGCGAAGACGGAGATGAACGTCGACGTCACCGCCCCCGTGAACGCCGGTACGCGGAAGAGGCTGATGTCGAGCAGCGGGGCCTCGAGCCGTCTCTGGCGGCGCACGAACCACGCGCCGAAGACGAGCCCCGCGGCCAGCATCGCGAACATGACCGGGGACACCCCGGACGTGACCGCGTGCTTGATCGCGTAGACGACGGGGATGAGACAGGCCATCGAGAGGGCGGCGGACACCAGGTCGAACCGGCCGGGGTCCGGGTCCCGCGACTCCGGCAGCACCACGGCGCCCGCGACGACGAGCACGGCCATGATCGGCAGGTTGATGATGAAGACCGACCCCCACCAGAAGTGCTCCAGGAGGAGGCCGCCGACGACGGGCCCGAGGGCCGCTCCGCCGCCCATGGCCGCCGACCAGATCGCGATCGCCCGGGCGCGCTCCGAGGCGTCGGGGAAGATGTTCCGGATGAGGGCGAGGCAGGAGGGCATCAGCGTGGCCCCCGTCACGCCGAGCAGGAACCGGGCCGCGATCAGCATCTCGGGGCCGGTGGACCAGGCCGCGAGGGCCGACGCCGCGCCGAAGCCGGCCGCCCCGATGAGGAGCAGCCGCTTACGCCCGATGCGGTCGGCGAGGGCGCCCATGACGATGAGGAGGCTGGCGATCGCCAGCGAGTAGATGTCACCGATCCAGAGGATCTGTGCCGCGGACGGGGAGAGGTCCTCCGTCAGGGACGGCACCGCGAGATAGAGGACGGTCGCGTCGACCGCCAGGATCACGATGGCGAGCGTCAGCACGGCAAGGGCGATCCACCGCCGGCGTGGCGTGAGGGGCGACTGATCTGTGGCGGGGCGGTTCATGGTGTGACTGGAAACTGTACCGACCAGTCAGTAAAGTTTCTAGTGAACGAGCGAGGCAGTCGACCGGGAGGCCGGATGGGACGGACGGCGGGCAGATCCGCGGAGCAGACACGCGGTGCGATCATCGCGGCGGCGGCCGGCCTGATCGCCCGTCGCGGCGTGCGCGTATCGCTGGAGGCCGTTGCGGAGGCCGCCGGGGTGTCGAAGGGCGGACTCGTCTACCACTTCCCGTCGAAGAACGATCTGTTCCTCGCGATCGCGCGATCGTTCTGCGATGGGTTTCGCGACCTCGTCCTTGCGCGCGCGGGCGACGATCCCGGCGAGCGCGGCCGGCTCACGCGTGCGTACGTGGATGTCAGCCTCGATCCGGATGTGGTGACCGGCGAGCACCGTGACCGGCTCCTCGTGATCGGCCAGCTCATGTCCATCCCCGTCGTGGCGGACCTCGCCGCCGAGGACGCGCGGCGATGGAGCGACGACCTCGCCCGGGACGGCGTGTCGCCCGACGTCCAGCGGATCGTGGTCGCCGCGAGCGACGGCGCCGAGGGCGCGCTTCTCTGGGGTGCCGCGCCCGATGCGGAGACACTCATGCGGCTTCGGGCGGGCCTCCTGGCACTCCTCGACGGGGACGTCGGCCCGGGGCGGTGACGCCTCCTCGGACCGGAGCCCGCCGACCCCGGGCGGCGGTCTCGTGGACGGGTCCGCGAGCCCGCCGCCGGCCGGATCTCGATGAGTGCTCCCACGGTCGCGCGGTGTGGTGCGCCTCGCCGGCGGACGCGGGGATCCTCCGTCCCGCATTCACCGTGGGCGCACCCCACATCAACGATCCCGTGGAATCACCCCTCTAGCCGCGCTTCAGCAGGTCGCGGATCTCCCGCAGCAGCACGGTGTTCTCCTCGGCCTCTTCCTCCTCCGCGACCTTGTTGCGGTCGCGTCGTTCCATCCACTTGTTCATCGGAACGACGAAGACGAGGTAGACGACGAGTGCCGTCAGCAGGAAGACGATGAGCGCGTTGATGATGTCGCCGATGTTGATGAAGGTCTCGGCGTTCCCCTTGTCGCCGAGCTGGATGCCGAGCCCTTCACCGACGTTCCCGCCGCCGACGCGGGCGAGGATCGGATTGACGAGTGCTCCGATCACGGTATCGACGACCTTGGCGAACGCCGTGCCGATGACGACGGCGATGGCCAGGTCGATGACGTTGCCACGTGTGATGAACGTCTTGAAGCCTTGGATCATGCTCACTCCCGGTTGGACTGGACAGCACAGATGGTTGCTGCTCCGTGCGGTGCGCCGCCGTCCGGGCCGGTGCACCGGAGCGGGGCCAGCATATCGGGGCCCGGCCCGTTCGTCTCACCTGATGAAATCGTCTGTTCCGTGCGGTCGGTCATCCATGACGGCCCGGTCCGACGTTCGTGCTGTACGCGGGGTCAGCCCACCACGCGCGGGATCCGGCCCGCCGCGGGGAGGACCGTGAGGGGCATCCGCAACGTGACGGGGATGATGGTGGGACCGGTCAGCCGGATCTGGTCGATCCGCGTCCCGCGTGAGGAACGGGATGCGTGCAGCCGGACGACCAGCGTCACAGCGGAGCCCGGGCGGATCGCGCTGATGCGCCAACGCGGCGACGAACGTACGAACGTGAGCCGCGGAGCGCTGCCTGAGATCGCGAAGCCGCGAGGGATCGCCTGCTGCAGCGTCAGACCGTTCACCGTCCGTCGGCTCAGGTTCGCGATGTGGATGCGATAGACGGCGTGGTGCCCGGCGAGGACCCGCCGTGGCCCTCTGAGGGTGATGCGAAGTCGCGCGGGGCGCGCGGTGGGCCGAGGAGGGGGACCGGCCATACCGGACGTGGCGGTGGTGCGGGTCACCAGCTGCGCCGTCGAGGTCGCCGTCGGCCGCAGCCGGACCACGTACGCCAGTGAGGCCGTCGTGTGCGGCGCGAGCGTCGGGATGGTTACGGCGATCGCGCTCGGAGCACGGAAACGGGCCGTACCCCGGGTGATGAACAGGCTGTGGTCGATGAACGCGACGACAGACGGAATCTGCTGGTCGAATGCGAGGCCGGTGGCCGCGGCGTCGCCCCTGTTCGCGACCGTGACCCTGTACTGCACGAAGTCGCCGGGGCCCATCCGGCCGTCCCCATCCGCGTCGAAGACCATGCGGAAGCTCTCGGTGACGACGATGTCGGCGGTCCGCGGGGGATCGGACACGGTGATCCGCAGGATGGGCGAGGACGCGGTGCGGTCGACCCCGTCGGCGAACCCTCCGAACGTCGCGTCGGCTCTGGCGGCGATGACCGTCCCGTGGGACACCGCTCCCACCACGACCCGGAAGCGGACGACGGAGGTCGTCCCCGGGGCCATCCGGCCGCCCTGTGCGGACGACGCCCCCGCACCGAGGTGGACGGTCACCCGCCCCCCGGCCGACTGCCCCGTGTCGTCTCCGGCGTCGTCCGTGACCGGGACGCCGTCCAGGCTGGTACTTCCCGGGACGTAGACGGTTCCGGCGGGCACCGCGATGCCGGCGGCCACATCCCGTGCCGCTCCGGCCCCCGTGCTGGACACCTCGAACCGGTAGGTGAGCACGTCGCCCGGTCCCACCGCGCCGCCGGTGCCGCCGGTCACGGATGCGTCGACCGTCACGGCCGGAGGGGCGGTGACGCTCGTGTGCACGGACGGGGAGGCAGCGGTCTGCACAGCGCCTCCGAAGACGAACCGGTAGCGGGAGGCGGCCGAGAGCGCGATGACCGATCCGTCGATCACGTCGTCCTTCACCCGCACGTCGAAGGTGACCACGGCCTGGCCGCCGCCCGGGGCGAGTGTTCCGCCGCTCACCGCGTCCGCGCCGGTGCCCACACGGAACGTGAGCTCGGCGGCGGCCTCGGCCGCGTCGTCGCCGGACGGATCGGTCGCCGGAGCCCCGTCGACGGTGAGGCTGCCGGGCACGTACTCCGTGCCCATCGGCACGGAGGCGGTGGTGACGGCCTCGGCTGCCGGCCCTGTGCCCGTGTTGCGGGTGGCGACGGTGTACCGGAGTGTGTCGCCCGGCTGCACCGGGCCTCCGTTCAGGTCGGCGACCGCGGCGGTGACGCCGATCACCGGCGGGAAGACGGTGACCGTGGTGGTCACGGCGTTCGACGTGACCGGGCCCGGCGTGCCCGTCGCCTGGTTCCGGATCACGGATCCGTGCGGGGCCGTGACGTCGACGCGGACGCGGAACGTCATGACGCGGTCCACCGTTCCCGTGGGAAGGGTGCCGAGGGTGAAGGTGGGGACCCCGCCGACGATCCCCGCGGAATCGTCTCCGACGGCATCGGTCTGCGGCGTGCCGTCGACCGTGAGCGAGCCCGCCACGTATGAGGAGCCGGCCGGTACAGGGTCCTGGACCACGAGTCCCGGCACCGCGCCGGCGGTGGGATTCGTGGCGGCGATCCGGTATTCGAGGAGGTCGCCCGGTTCGAGGACACCGCCGTTCAGGTCCGTGGCGGTCTTCGTCAGCACAGCGGGGGATGCCTGTGCGGAGGTGGCGTCCCAGAACATGACGAGGGCCGCGACCACGAGGAGCAGGGCTCCCCGCGGGATCGCGGCCCGGAAGGTGGTGCTTGTCATCGAGAGCGCTGGCGTCACGAACCCTCCTGGCCGGCATCGATGACCGGCTGGGGTCACTCCGGCTTGGGGAGCTCCCCGATGTTGCGCAGCACACCGACGGTCGGCGCCATGGTGCGGAAGGCCTCGTCCTTCTGGAGGACTCCGACCGTGTACACGGGAACCTCGCTCATGCGGGCGAGCATCGACGCGCAGTCGCGCGAACGCGGGACGCGCTTGTACGTCGAGACGAGTGCGGCGTCGGGGGCGAGCTCGTTGGCCACGTTGAGCGGCTCAGGCCAGTCGACGCCACAGGTCGTTACCTCCCAGCCGGCCTCCGTGAGGGCCTCGATGGCCTTCTCGGTTCCGGGGAAGCGGACCTTGCCCTCCTTGTTGAGGACCTCGTCGGTTGGTGCAGTGACTAAGAGAAGTTTCGGCATGGAGGGGATCCTACCCATTTCCCGATCGTGGTCCCGGTCTCACACTCCGCACACGATTCGTTGCAAAGGCTGCGAACGCCCGCGCCGTCCGTTAGATTGCCTGACGGCATTGCGCCCGTCGGGGCGCGTAGTGCCTGTCCATTGCTCGAGGTGCCCAAGCTGACCAGGGGGTCCAATGTCCGTTTCCGCGTCTGACATCCAAGACGTCTCCGTCCTTCAAGCCATCGGCAACCGCCGCACGATCCGGTACTACGATCCTGAGCGGAAGGTCGAGGACTGGAAGGTCCAGACCATTCTCCAGGCCGCTCGTATGGCGTCCTGCCAGGGCAACATCAACGCCACCGAGGCGATTGTTGTCACGAAGGAGAACACCGACCTGTGGGACGACATCGAGGAGTGCGTCTCCGGGTTCAACGTCCAGATGATCAATCAGGCATCGCACCTGATCTTCTGGCTCACCAACCTCAACGCGTGGTACGGCCGTGCCAACGACGGTCTGTCGACGCTGGCCCTCTCCGGTGCTCTCACCAAGTACCACGGGTGGAACTACGAGTTCACCATGACTCAGACGGTTCCGCGCCTCATGAGCTTCCCCACCGAGCGGACCGACGCGCTTCTGCGCTTCGAGACCGGCCAGGCCGTCGGTCAGGCGACCGTCGCCGCCGCGTCGCTGGGTATCGGATCCTGCCTCCTCGCCTTCGGCCGCAAGCCGGGCGGTGTCGAGAAGGCGTTCGGCCTCGCGCCGAACTTCAAGCTCACCTGGGGCATGGTCATCGGCTACCCGCTCGAGGACGCCAAGGGCGGCGGTCAGCGCCCCCGCATCAAGTTCGAGAAGCTCTTCCACGACGGTGAGTACGGCAAGCCGCTCCCGATGATCGACGGCCTCGCCGAGGTCCTCGGTGAGAAGGGCATGATCCAGGAGCAGGCCCCGACCTCCGGTCGCTTCGAGGAGATCGACCGGCTCGCGGAGCAGTTCCACCGTGACCCGGGCGTCGTCTCCTGGCCCGCCAAGGAGATCAAGCGCCTGATCGCCGACACCGACTGGGACTTCGGCCCCAACATCAAGAAGCGCGCCGAAGAGGTCATCGCCGGTGGCGACCTCCCGGACTACCCGGACGAGATGCGCGAGACCTTCGAGAAGCTGATGTCGGAGCACGGCATCGACGCCTCGAAGTACCTCTCGTAGTTCCACGCTCATCTGAGCATCGATCGGCCCGGGGCGCTCGTCGTCTCGGGCCGATCGTGATTTCGGGGCAGTTACATCTCGTGAGGGCGGGGGCGGTACAGTGTCGCGCGACGTGAGCGCCCGTAGCTCAGGGGACAGAGCAGCGGCCTTCTAAGCCGAATGTCGGAGGTTCGAATCCTCCCGGGCGCGCTCCCGGCCGATCGTCGCGGGGCCGTTCGCCCATCCCGCACCTACGGACATGCGGCGCGGTTCCCGTCGTGGGACCGGCGGGGGGGCGCCCGGGGGGGGGCC
>CALMEC010000320.1 GCA_937862675.1 uncultured Actinomycetes bacterium | reverse complement strand
TACGGGCAGATCGCCGAACAGCAGACCCAGGCACTCCAGGCACGTCTGGCCTACGGCCGGGCGCTGGCAACCGCGGGCGCCGACAAGTCGATCCGCGCCGACGCACGCAGCGCGCTGGAGCGCATCTCGACGATGCAGACGGCCACGACCCTGACGCCGACGCTGGCGGGGGACGCCACCGGGACGACGGCCGCGCCTTAGGGCGCGGCGCGTCCGGACTGGTAAGATGCCCGTCCCTCGGGCCATTAGCTCAGCTGGTAGAGCAGGGGACTCTTAATCCCAAGGTCGAAGGTTCGATCCCTTCATGGCCCACCTTTGAAACCCCGCGACAGCGGGGTTTTCTGTTTCCGGGCCCCGGCGTTGACGACGAGACCCGATCGGACATGACAGTTCACTGATAGCGTCGCCCGCGTCCGGTGTGAGGACATGACCGCATCCGTCGCCCGCGGCCCGGTCCACGCCCCATGGCAGCCGGAGGACCCGAACCATGGCCCAGGTGCAGCGAACCTCCCCTCCGAACAGCGCGCCGGACCGGAATCCGGTGGCGGAACCGTCCCGGCCCGGGAGGGACGCATGACGGGAACCGAGACCGGCCCGTCCACCGGACCGATCGACGCCCTTGCCGCTATGGATCGCGCCCATCGGCTCGTCCCCGGCGCGGTCATCGCCCTCGAGCGACGGCGACGACGCGGGATCGACGTCTGGGAGGCCGGGGTCCTGCGCGCCGACGGCACGGCCAGCCGGCTCTCGCTGAACATGGCGGACGGCGTGCTGGTGCGGAAGCGCCCGATGCACCTCTCACCCGCCCAGCGCACGCCGGCCCCGGGGGTCACGGCGGAGCAGGCGATCGCCACGGTGCGCATCGCGGTGCCGGACCCGGTCACCGGACTGGGCCTGCAGTACGAGGGCTCCGTCCGCCGGTGGCGGATCGAGGTCGCGATGGATCACGGCGGGCATCGCGTGATCGCGCTCGACGCGGAGGTCGAGGAGCCCGGGTGAGCGGGACGGCGGGTCGTTCCGCCGCACCGTCCCGGACCGTTCAGGACCGGGCGAACGACAGGTGGTAGGTGGCGCCCCGCCGTACGGCGATGCCGATGCCGACGAAGCCCTGCTTCGCGCGCACCTGCTTGCGCGCCACCACCTTTCCGCCGACGCGGGCCGTGACGGTGACACGCGCCGAGCGTGACAGGAGCATGGTCGCGCGCCGCGTGCCGGCGACGGTGGTCCACCGGATGTTCCAGGCCCGGGGCGCGGACGGGGTCCCCGGGAGGGACGACGTGTCCACGACCTCCAGCGCACTGGCCGGCACGCGGTGCAGGTCGTGCAGATCATCGTCGTTCCATCCGGGATCCGGTGCTCCGGAGATGAAGCCGGCGGACCCGTTGTCGGCGACGATGAACCCGTAGCGCTTCCCGGCCTCCAGGATCGCCCGGATCTGCGGACCGAAACGGCGTGTGTCGAACGTCGCGCGCACCCGCAGCCGGAGTCCCATCGGGACCGCGGACGGCGTGCGGACGCTGCTCGCGAAGTGCCGGGCGGGCCACAGGTAGGCGCGCTGCGTCGTGGGCACCGTGATCCGCAGCGCGTGGTCGATCCCGCCGATGCCGGCGGCGACCTCGTCGTGGCGGGCGAGGCCCGGGAGGATCGGCAGCCCGGCGGCGTCGGCGCTGGTCCAGCCCGCGGGACGGAGCCGCGTCGAGCGCAGATCCCAGCGCGCACCCGAGCCCGCACGCCACGTCCGTTGTGCGGTGCGTTCGGCGGCGAAGAGCTCCGACAGCGTGCAGGCGGACCGGTCGACGACCAGGACGTGGCGATCGCCGCCGCCCTCGACGGGCGCCCCGTCCGGGATGCGGTACGGACCGGGGTCGGACTCGTCCGCGTACTCGAACCTCACGGCGGCGGGCGGGGTGCCGGCATCCACGACGGTGAACGGGATGCCGTAGCCGTCGGCGTCGCTGTCGCTGAAGTCCGGGTGCAGGCGCGTGATGCGGGACGCGGCGATGAACGCCTTCGACCCGGAGGCCACCGGCAGCCGGTCGACACGCTGGTTCCAGGGGCTGGCAGCCGGGAACACCGGGCAGTCCGGTGCCTGCGGAAGCGGTCGCGAGGATGCGGCCGGTGCGAGGGCCAGGACGGCCGCAGACGCGATCAGGACCGCGGACGCAGCCGGGACAAGACGGGTGGACCTCACTGTCGGGCTCCGATCATGGGCTGGGGGCTCGCCGCACGCCGCGGCGACGCATACCGGCGAGGCGGTGAGGCCGTGTCATGGCACGCACGCTCTCATCCCAGGCGGGGGAGCCCGGGACTATGCGGCGCTCTGCAGCCGGACGGACTCGGCCGGCGCGGGGCTCCGGCGGGCCGATCCGACGGGACGACGGTCGGTCCCGTCCAGGCGACGCAGTTCGCGCAGACGCTGCCGGCGCAGGTCGGACAGGCAGGCCGCCTCACCCGTGAGGGGCTGACCGGCCGTGGCCCGGCGACCGGCCGCCGGGCGGAACGCCTTGCGGTAGACGGCGGCGGTGAGGAGGGCCTCGAGCCCGACGACGGCGATTCCAACGAGGGCGATGGTCGTCATCGGGTCCATGGGGTCAGCGCTCCCGGCGTCGTCGGGGGCGTCCGCACGCCCCGCTCGGTGTCCACGGCGGATGCCCGTCGCCGGTGCGGAGGTCCCGCGGAGATGTCCGATGGTTTGTGAGCATCCATACTTGAGCATGACGTTCGGCCCGGACGACCCGACTCCTCCCGGACCCGGCCGCCACGCCGACCCGACTCGCTATCGTGGCGCGTTCACATGGCCCGATCCCTTCGACTCCGACGTTGGCAGCGAGACGCGCTGGATCGCTTCACCGCACGGGACGGGAAGGACTTCCTGGCCGTCGCCACACCCGGTGCCGGCAAGACGACGTTCGCGCTCACCGCCGCCCGGCAGGCGATGCAGAGCGCACCCGGCCGCATCGTCGTGGTGGCGCCGACGCAGCACCTCAAGGGCCAGTGGGCGGACGCGGCCGAGTCCTTCGGCCTGGTGCTCGAGAGCGCGTGGGTGTCCGGGCAGGGCGGCCTCCCCGCGGACGTGCACGGCATGGTGACCACCTACCAGCAGGTGGCGAAGAGCGCGGACGAGATCCGGGGCATCGCGCGGGACGCGTTCGTCGTGCTCGACGAGATCCACCACGCGGGCGACGACCGGGCGTGGGGCGACGCCGTCTCGACGGCCTTCGGGGACGCGGCGGCGCGTCTGTCGCTGTCGGGCACGCCCTTCCGGTCCGACACGCTCGCCATCCCCTTCGTCCACTACGACCACGACGGCCTGGCCGACCCGGACTTCGACTACGGATACGCGGCGGCGCTGGGCGACGGCGGGGTGGTGCGCCCGGTCCACTTCCCGCGCATGGACGGCGAGATGGAGTGGGTGGGAGCCGACGGCCTCCTGGCCTCCGCGTCATTCGCCGACAACCTCGACCGCACCGGCTCGGCCGCACGACTGCGGACGGCGCTCTCCACGGACGGCGAGTGGCTCCCCCATGTGCTCTCGGAGGCGCACCGGAAGCTCACGGCGATCCGCGACACCCATCCGGACGCCGGGGGCCTGGTCATCGCGACGGACCAGCGCCACGCCCGCAGCATCGCCGACATCATGCTGCGACGACTCGGGGTGCGCGCCGTGGTCGCCCTCTCCGAGGACTCGGACGCATCGGACCGGATCGCCGCGTTCGGCAAGAGCCGTGATCCATGGATCATCGCGGTGCGGATGGTCTCCGAGGGCGTTGACATCCCCCGCCTGCGGGTCGGCGTGTTCGCCACCACGACCACGACCGAGCTGTTCTTCCGCCAGGCCGTCGGCCGCATCGCGCGGTGGATCCGCGGCCTGGGCCCGCAGCCCGCGTACATGTTCGTGCCCGACGACCCCCGCCTGCGCCATCACGTGATCGCAGTGGCCGAACAGCGGCGCCACAGCCTGCGCGCACGGGAGGACGACGACGGCCCCGCACCGGAGCCCGATCCCGCGGCGCTGGACGAGCTGACCGGTCCCCCGGCCCGCGACGAGGACCAGCTGTCGCTCTTCATGCCGGTGTCCGCCACCCCCACCGGCCAGGCCGCCATCCTGACGCCGTTCGACCTCGGCCTCGCGGCCAGGGACTCCGAGGACGAGGGGCTCCTGATCGAGTTCCCCGACGTCGAACACCTGCAACTGGTGGGCGAGGGCGAGCCGAGCCCCCGCGAACGGCGCCGCCGGCTGCGCGACGCCAACGCGGCCGCCGTGAGGCGGCTCTCGCGCGAGCGGCGGCTGGCGCACTCCCACGTCAACGCGGAACTCAACCGGGCCGTCGGGATCAAGCAGATCGGCGAGGCGACGCTGGACCAGCTGGAGGCGCGCCACCGCGCCGCCGAACGCTGGATGGTGGGCCTTCCGCTGCGCGACACCGGAAGCTGAGCGGCGACACCGACCGCCCGCCCGGATACCGAGGGCCGAGAGCCGGGCACCCGACGCCGTCGCCCCATGGACACGGAGACCGGTCGATGCGCCGGTCGGACATGCCCGGCCTCCCGGGGCAGGAATCGGGCCCGTCCGGGGACAACATGACCGTGTGACGGCGAAGCCCCATCCGATGAAGGTGCCCGCGATCGCACGCCTCGCCCTGGGCGTGGTGGTCGGCGGCGCGGTCGCCCTGGCCGTCCCCGGGGTGAACCCCTGGGTGGCGCGCGTCCTCATCGGGTGGATCGCGTTCACGCTCGTCATCGTCCTCGCGCTCTCCCCGCTGCTCCACGCCGACCCGGACGTGACCGCACGGGTGGCCACGCGCGACGACGACACCCGGAACCTCGCACGGGGACTCGCCCTCGTCGCGGCGACCATCAGCCTGGTCGGGGCGGGGGTCGTCCTCCACGAGGCCAACCGGCGCGACGGCGGCGGCGCGACGGCGCTTGTCGTCCTCGGCCTGGGCACGGTCCTCATGTCCTGGCTGGTGCTCCACCTCGAATACACGCTCCACTACGCGCACCGGTACTACGTAGACGGAGGCGGCGTCACGTTTCCCAGCGAGGCGTGGTCCCGGGACGAGCGCCCGGACTTCCGCGACTTCGCATACCTGTCGTTCACGCTCGGGATGACGTTCCAGGTGAGCGACAACGACATCACCACGCGACGGATGCGCCGGCTCGTGCTGGGGCACTGCCTGCTGTCGTACCTGTTCAGCGCGGTCATCATCGCCGTCACCATCAACGCCGTGGCCAGCTTCGTGCGCTGACGCGTGGTGCGTTCGTCCCGCACGCGTGCGCGGGCCACAATCGGCGCGCCCCGGCGGCTACCATCCGGTGACGATGGCCTACAACGTCTCGGTGCTCACCTACGCAGACGCGTTGGCCGCGGGATTCGTCTCGTTCGCGAGCCCCTGCGCGCTCGCGCTCGTCCCGGGATATCTCTCGTTCATCTCGGGAGCGACGTCCGGCGCGATCGCCACCGCTCCCGGGGGCACCGTCGCCGTCCGGTCCCGCCCGGTCATGACCGCGACCGGCGCCTTCGTGGCGGGCCTCGCCATCATCTTCACCCTCTGGGGGGCCGGCGCCGGCTACCTGGGCAACTCCCTTTCCGGACGACGCGACACGATCAACCTCATCAGCGGCGGGCTCCTCATCGTGATGGGGCTCCTGATGCTCACGATCCCGTATCTCGGCTTCCTGCAGGGGGAGAGACGCCTGGACCTCACGCGCCGGCCGACGACCCTGGGCGGGGTCATGCTGGCCGGCGCGGCCTTCGCGATCGCGTGGACGCCGTGCACCGGACCGTTCCTCGGCCAGGTGCTCACCCTCGCCGTCCCGACCGAGTCGCCCCGCGTCGGAGCGTCCCTCCTCTTCGTCTACGCACTCGGACTGGGCATCCCGTTCCTCCTCGCGGGACTGTTCATGACGCAGACCCTCGCGCTCTCGCGACGGGTCCGCGACCACTGGAGGATCATCACCACCGTCTCCGGGATCCTGACCATCGCGATCGGCATACTCATCGCCACCGGGCGGTTCACGCTCATCACACAGAAGATCTCCGGACTGGGGTTCCTGCTCTGAACATCATCTCCGTCATCGGAAACCGCCCACAGTTCGTGAAGGCGGCACCGCTCTCGCGCGCCCTCCGCCGCGAGAACCACGAGGTGCTCGTGCACAGCGGCCAGCACTACGACCCGGAGCTCGCGGACCTCTTCTTCGACGAGCTGGACATCCCGGCGCCGGATCACGCGCTGGAGGTCGGAGCCGGATCGCCCAACATCCAGCTCTCGACGATGCTGGCGCGGCTGGACCCCCTCATCGAGAGCGAGCGGCCCGACCTCGTGATGGTCTACGGGGACACGACGACCACGCTGGCCGGGGCACTCGCCGCGGCCAAGCGCGACGTGCCCATCGCGCACGTCGAGGCCGGCCTCCGGTCCTTCGTCCGGTCGATGCCGGAGGAGCAGAACCGCGTGGTGACCGACCACCTCTCCGAGCTGCTCTTCGTCCCGACCCAGGTGGCCGTCGACAACCTGGCGGCGGAGGGCATCGGCTCCGGTGTCCACGTGGTGGGCGACGTCATGTACGACGCGGCGCTCCTGTTCGCCCCGGTGGCCGCCGGACGCGAGGGCGCGTCGCGCTACGGCCTCGGGCCCGGCGAGTACGCCCTCGTCACCGTGCACCGCGCGGCGGCCACGGACACCCGGGAGGCGCTCGAATCACTGGTCGAGGTGCTGCGCGCGCTGGGCCGCCCGGCGATCTTCCCCGTCCATCCCCGCACGCGCGCCAAGCTGGAGGCCGCCGGCCTCTGGGACGACGTCACCGCGATCCCGGACCTCCACGTGGCACCACCCGTCGGCTACCTGGACTTCACCAGTCTCCTCACCACCGCGGCCGTCGTCGTCACCGACTCCGGCGGGGTCCAGAAGGAGGCCTACTTCCACGGCATCCCGTGCGTCACTCTGCGCGACGAGACGGAGTGGGTGGAGACGGTGGCCGGCGGGTTCAACACCCTCACCGGCATGGACCCGGCGAAGGTCGTGACCGCACTCGCGAGCACGGACATCCCCGCCGACCGTCCCGCGTACTACGGGGACGGCGACGCGGCGGGACGCATCACGGCGATCCTGCACGACTGGGCCGCCGGACGCGCATGAGCATGCGCTACGTCAGCACCCGCGCGGACGGCACGGCGCCCGGCGCGACGTTCACCGAGATCCTTCTGGAAGGGCTCATGCCGGACGGCGGCCTCGCCGTCCCCGAGGCGTACCCGCGCCTGACCTCAAGCGACCTCGACGAGATGCGCGACCTGTCCTACCCGGAACTCGCCCTGAGGATCCTGTCGCTCTTCATCGACGACATCCCCGAGGCGGACCTCCGCGACATCGTCGTCCGCACGTACACGCCCGAGGCGTTCGCCAACGCGGGCCCGGGAGAGGATCCGGCCGACATCACCCCGCTCGTGCGCCTGGATGACGACCTCTGGATCCTCGCGCTGTCCAACGGCCCGAGCCTGGCGTTCAAGGACATCGCCATGCAGCTGCTGGGCAACCTCTTCGAGTATGTGCTGACGGCGCGCGACGAGACCCTCAACATCCTGGGCGCCACCAGCGGCGACACCGGGTCGTCCGCCGAATACGCGATGCGTGGGAAGGCGGGCATCAGCGTCTTCATGCTCTCCCCGCACGAGCGCATGAGCGCGTTCCAGACGGCGCAGATGTTCAGTCTCCAGGACCCGAACATCCACAACATCGCCGTCCGCGGCGTCTTCGACGACTGCCAGGACATCGTGAAGGCCGTGTCGGCCGACGCGGCCTTCAAGCAGGCATACCGCATCGGAACGGTCAACTCGATCAACTGGGCCCGGGTCGCGGCCCAGGTGGTCTATTACTTCCGCGGCTACTTTATGGCGAGCAAGGACGGGGCCGGAAGCGTCAGCTTCTCGGTCCCGTCCGGCAACTTCGGCAACATCTGCGCCGGCCACATCGCACGGATGATGGGGCTCCCGATCCGGCGCCTCATCCTCGCCACCAACGAGAACGACGTGCTGAACGAGTTCGTCGCGACCGGCGTCTACCGGCCGCGGGCGGCGCAGGACACCCATGCGACCTCCAGCCCGTCGATGGACATCTCTCGCGCATCGAACCTGGAGCGCTTCGTCTACGACGCGGTCGGACGCGATCCCTCGACGGTCCGTGCGCTCTGGCACGCGCTCACGACCGAGGGGCGCTTCACGCTGCCGGGCGACGCCCCCGGCGAATCCGTCGCCAGATTCGGCTTCGCCGCCGGATCCAGTACGCACGCGGACCGGCTCCGCACGATCCGCGAGATCCGGGAACGCTTCGGGCGCCTCATCGACCCGCACACCGCCGACGGTGTCCACGTCGGACTCGCGGTGCGCGACGCGGACGAGCCGCTGATCTGCCTGGAGACCGCGCTGCCGGCCAAGTTCGCCGCGACCATCGAGGAGGCCACCGGGCAGACACCGCCGCGTCCGTCGCGCTTCGCCGGCATCGAGTCCCTGCCCCAGCGGTTCGACGTAGTGGACGCCGACGTCTCGGCCGTCCGGGCGGTCATCACCGAGAACGTCACCGCGGTCAGCGCGTGATCTCGTCCGGTGGATCCTCCGGGATCTCGACGACGATGGCCCGGCCGTAGCTCGCCACGAGCGCCCGGGGACGGACCAGCACCCACAGCTCGCTGCCCCGCCGCCGCTCCTGGCGCTCCCAGCGTGAGGCCTCGACCAGGTCGGCGATCCCCGACGCCAGACCGGCGCCGATGACGAACCCGGCCGTCACCCCGCCCCAGTCCGCCAGCGCGTCGAAGATGAGCACGACCACCACGGTGAGGAAGACCGCGGCCGAGTAGCGCATGCGCCGGTCCCGCGAGGCGGCCCGCGTCTCGAAGACCATGCTGACGCCCGGAGGGCGCACGTCGGCCATCCCCTCGCTGACGCGCCGCGACACGTTGACGAGGCCGGCGACGAGACCCAGGACCAGGACGAGTCCGCTGACAAGTAGCGCCCGCCGGGTCTGCAGTGGTTGATCGATCAGCCACTGCGTCACCCACCACAGGACCGTGGCGACGACCACCGCGATCGCGAGGCTCCCACGGATCCGGATCTCCTCGGACGCCCGGGCGATCCGGGGCATGCCTTCGAGCGTCGCATCGGACATTTCCGTTACGATAGCCCCTTGCACACACTGACCCAACCCACACACGCGTGACGGGCCCCGCCCCGCGGGTGGGCGTGATCGGCATGGGCTACGTCGGCCTGCCGCTCGCCGTCACCTTCGCCGAAGCCGGCGTCCCGGTCATCGGACTCGACGCCGTCCAGTCCAAGGTCGACCAGCTGAATCGCGGAGAGTCCTACATCGAGGACGTCCCCGACGACCGCCTGCGTCCCCTCGTCGAGAACGGCCTGGTCACGGCCACGGCCCAGTGGGACGACATCCGCTTCGTCGACAACGTCATCATCTGCCTCCCCACGCCGCTGGACGACCATCGCGAGCCGGATCTCTCGGCCGTGCTCGGCGCAGCGGAGAGCCTCGCGACCCGCCTCCGCAAGGGGGCGGGTTTTTTCGCGTCCGGATTGAACCCGCCCGGCCCGCGGACAGACCAACCGGCGTTACCCTGCACCGCCTGCAGAGAGTACCTATATCTGCTAGGGTGGCGCTTTCGTCCTCAGGGAGTTTGCCTTCATGTCGACCGGCTGGATCGTTCTTGGCATCATTGTGGTTCTCGTGCTTTTCGCCTTCGGCGCCTACAA
>CALMEC010000319.1 GCA_937862675.1 uncultured Actinomycetes bacterium | reverse complement strand
GTCCCCCAGCGGGATCGCCCCGCCCTCCCCAATCCGGGCGTTGCCGGGGGGACGCCAGGCTCCCGCCTCGTCCGCCCACTGGAGCTGGATTCCCTTCCCGTACGAGCCGACGGCGGGAACCAACCTGCCCGTCACCACGAGGTGGTTCCGACCCCTCAGACTGACCATCCTCATTCGGACGTTGACGCGCGGTTTCACCTCGAACCACGCCACCGCCTGCCTCGCGCCCGGCTGACCGACGAGGTTCACCGTCCACCGGTTGCCAATACCGGCTTTCACGGCGAACCGGAATCGTCCCGCACCGTCGGTGCGCCGACCCTGCACATATCGGCCCACGCTGTCACGGAGTTCGAGGCCCTCGACAGGCATCGGGGTTCCGTCCGGATGGCGGAGCGTTCCCGTGAGTACCACCTGGCCGTTGTAGTCACGACGGACCACCGGGACGACCCTCTCGTCCACCTGCCGAACGCCACGCTGTTTCGGGATACGGAGGTCGGTCGTGTGAAAGATCCGCTGTGCTCCGCCGTCTACAACGACGACTCCGGGCGAGGTCCGGTTGCCCGCGTCGCCTCCCGACGGCGAACCAAAGTCCAATTCCCGGGTGGCAGCCGTCGCAGTGTTGCCGGCGGCGTCGTAGACGACGAGCACAAGTTTCGCTTTGCCCGCCCGATACGCAGGAGTACCCGGAGCTCCGACGTTCGATAGTTCAGCATCGTCGTCAGCGACCACCGTGCCCTGGGCGTTGTGCAGCCGCACCTCGAATCGCTTGAGGCCTGAGAGGGCATCACGAGTCGTGGCCTTAGAAACTCTGACCACGCCAGGTGCACCAGTCTGTTCAACTTCGATCTTCGCAACCGGAGGCGTCTTGTCGACACGAACGGTCTTCGCCGGCGATTCCGCGCTCACGCGACCGACGCCGTCCACCGCACGGACCCGGTAGGTGATCTCGGCATCCGCAGTGACGGAGAACGTCGCAGGTGACGGCACCCATGCGCCGCCGTTCTCGCTGCGTTCGTAGCCGGCGACACCCGATCCTGTATCGGACGAGCCCCCGATCACCACGTGGACGTCGTGATTCGTCCATCCACCACCCGCATCCGGAGTCAGAGTGATGGTCGGCACGGTGGGAGGGTTGCGATCGAGGTTGAACGCGGTGCACTGTTCCGCCGTGGCCCAGCCAGGAGCCGCTCGATACGCACAGATCCGTCTGCCGGTCCCGTCGGGCAGCGCACCGACGGGCACCGCCAGGCGATGGTGGCCGTTCGCCTGATCACCGGCGTCGATGGTGCCGCCACCCTCCACACGCGCACCGGTCGAGCCGCGGAACAACGTGTTGTCGGACGAGTCCCACTCAATCGACGCGGTGTCCCCCGTGACCCACGTGGGAGCGGTCGCCCCCGACACCGCCGGCCCCTGAAGGTCCTCGAGCTGGACGCTGACCAGTTCGTTGTGGATCAGGAGGTCACCATGCGCCATCGCCTGCGTGGCGCGCTGATAGACACCGCCGTAGACACAGGGTCCCGGGGCCTGGAAGGCCGCCCCGTCGTCGTACACACCGTCGTCACTCATGCCGCCGACGTCACGCGTGAAGAGGTCGGTGCCGGCGCTGTCCTGCAGGCGCATGTTCATCGCCGCCAATCCGTTGAAGCGGACACGCCGGACGGTGGCCGCAGTGATCCGTGTCCCGGCATGCGGCGTGCACCATCTCGTCTGTATGTGATCGCCGGTTGTGAGCGTGACCCCGTTCGGCACGCGCAACTGGTTCGTGTTCCCGTTGTAGTAGGAGAACGGCCCTGCAGCACTGTTGAGGCCGTCCCACTGCTGTGCCCCGAGCGTCACCTGTGGACCCGCCGTCGCAGAACCGGCGAACACCACTGCGATCGATGACACGACAGCACTGCCCAGCACAAGCCGACCGATGAACCCACCATGGAGCGGACTGCTCACGAATCCTCCTCTGACGTGTGGCGATCGCACGAACCGCCCCGCCCGGTTCCGGGACATGCGCCAGCACGCTCACAGCGCATTCGCGTCGCGAGTCGTCGGCAGGAGGCGATGCACGGAGAGCGCTCCGCACCTGAACCGATCACGGGCTGAACTCCATCTCGGCCGATCCACGGGCACCGGCCGATGATCGCCGGGCCCGTGACGCGACGGCCGAGGTCGCCGAGACGGATGGTGATGCCACCGGTGTCGACTTCCTGCTCGGCACGGATGCCTTCCTCGTCGCAGGAGCCACGGCCGTCTTTCTCATGGCCTTGGCCGTCGAAGTCGGCACCGTCCGGGACGTTGCGGCCGTCGTCCGCGGTGCCGCGACGGAAGTGGACGTGCCAGCGGGATGAGCACCGGCGGCGACCGGCACGACGCGAGGCGCGCCGGGCTGCGGACGAACCGCCTGGACGACCATGGGGGTCCCGATCGCCCCGGCCACCACGACCGCAACCGCACCGGCGCCCAGCTTGGTCGCAAGGACACCGGGCAGATCGAGCCACATCTGTGTGGCCTGCCCCGCACGAAAGTTCGTTCCCTGGACGATGCGGTCCCACCAGTTGAGCGCCGCCGACGGATCCGAGGAGACCGCCACTGGAGTGGAGGAGATCACAAGAACACCGGGGACGAGGGACGAGAGCAGACGGGTCTGATCACGTCGACCTCGGAACTCCGCCCGGCACGCGCCGCAATGACGCACGTGCAACGAGAGCCGCCGCCGTTCGGCCGCCGTCGCATCGGCATCGAGCACCCGGACCATCAGCTCGGCCATCGACCCGCATTGCGCACCGGAATCGATGCGGACCTCGAACTCACGAAGCCGACGCCGGCCCTCGATGATGGACCGCTCCACCTTCCGTGTGGAGAACCCGGTGATCTCCTCGATCTCGTTCCGGGTGGCGCCGGCGCTCCGAAGCATCAGACAGGCCCGCTGTGAGGTCGTGAGCCCCGACAGCGCATCTTGGATCGTCCGGTAACGCTCACGCCACGCGTACACCGTGTGCGGGTCACCGGCTCCGCGTGGCGCGGCGGCCCCAGCCAGCGCGATGATCTCGTCGTCCCCTCGCGGCTCTTCACGCCGGTTCGCCTCGCGGATGGCGAGCGCCTCACGTTTGATGACCACGTGAAGCCACGACAGGAACTCCCGCTCCGGGACGTGCGGCCCCTTGGTAAGTGCGATCTCCATAGCGCGCTGGTACGCGTCCTCCGCATCCGAGAGCGACGATGAATACCGCAGGGCAAAACGTATGAGGGCCGGCGCCTTCCCCATGGCGCACACGACGGCATTTCGACGCACGACATCACCGTCGTCAGGGCTGTTCGTTTGTGGCAGATGAGTGGTCATTGCAGAAAAAGGAGTCCATAAGACTCTAAAAACTCTTACAACTGGTCGAAAGTCTAGAAATTGGAATTCCAACGATCCGACCCATACGGATGACCGCTTCGTACACCCGCACATGGAAAAGGGCTGACAGAGCACAAACCTCCCCCCTCCAGCAGAGGCGGTCCCCGCTATTTCCGGCCTTTATCGCGGCGGATGCCTAGGATCGCCTCATGACGACCCCCTATCTCCACCGCGCCGAGCGACTCATCGTCATGAGCGAGGTCGACGTCGCGCAGATCCACTTCTCCACGCTCGTGCGGTTCATGGACCGCGGACTCAGCGAGTGGCTCGCGGCCATCGACCATCCGTTCCTCTGGGTGCTGGAGCACGGCCCCGGCATCCCGATCGTCAACGTGTCGCTCGACATCGGGAAGCGCATCCACCTGGACGATGTCATCGCCGTGACGACATCCGTCGGGGCCTTCGGACGCAGCTCGTTCAAGAGCCGTCACGTGTTCGAACGAAACGGCGAGGAGGTCGCACGCGGCGAGCTGACCCACGTCTGCGTCAACCGCGAGACCCGCGAATCCATCCCCGCACCCGACTGGCTACGCGAGCACGAGGCGTTCCCGAAAGAGGCGTGACCCGGCACCTCGCGGTGCATGGGCGGCGCCTCGTGATGTCCTCGGAGAGATCACGGCGGACTCCACCTCCACGGTTCAGCACACCGGCCTGAGAATGACGCCGCACTGACGAGAACCCTCCAGCGGAATCCGTGTACCGGGGGCACGCGGGGACCGCGCACCGCGCCGCCGACGCGACTGACGCCGAACCGGCACTTCGTGACGCGGAGTCGGCACACCGATCGCGCAATACGTCACATCTGACGGATCACTCTGGATGAGCCGCACCACATCTCATCCGAGGAGGTCTAATGGACACAGAGCCGCAGTCCTATGCGTGGTTGATCGACGATCGCCTGGTGGTCGCCGAACGCCCCGGAGGGGGAGGCCGTTCACACCGCATCGCACGCCGACAGGCCGACTTCGAATGGTGGCGCGAGCGTGGGGTCCGGCACATGGTGTCCGGCATGCGCTCACGGCACGGCCTGGTGGACGCTGCCCTGTTCGGCTTCGGCGTGAGCTGGTGCCCTATTCCCGACGACGACGGAGCCGGGGAGGCGATCCGGCGTCTGGTCACCACGGCCATCTCCCACCTGGACGCGGACATCGGCGCGGTGCTCGTCCACGTGGACCGTCCCGGAGAGTGGCTCGCCGCGGTCGATGTCCGGCTGCGCATCGCACTGGGGCTCGCGGCCGACCTGCGCGAGGCCGTCGCACAGACCGAGGTCGACGGGTTTCCGGTCGGTGACACCACCCGACGCATCCTCGGCATCCGGGACACGGCGACCCAGGCCGCGTGAGGTGAGAATGGCCCTTATCCGCCCCTTGACCGGGGGTCGTACCGACCCGATGGTAGGGTCGGCACGATATGAGCGCCGCTTCCCCCTGCACACGCCGCGGCTCGCGACGTCGCATCGTTCTGGCCGGCGCCGGTGCCGTCGCGGTCCTCGCGACGACGAACGCGGCGGCGGCAACCGTCCAGCCGATGGCGTCAACCCCATCCCCGCTGGTGGGGATGCAGGACGACCGTGTCATCCAGGCGGACCCGCTGGTGCGCATGCGCATGATGGCCGACGCGGGAGCCCGCGTCGCCCGCGTGGACCTGCGCTGGGACCGGGTGGCCACCCGCGCGCCGGCCGACGCATCCGACCCGGGCGACCCGGCCTACGACTGGACGACCTACGACCAGGTCGTGGCCGCGGCCCGGCGCTACCGGATGGAGGTCCTCTTCACGGTCTGGGGAACGCCCTCCTGGGCGGTCGACACCGCCCTGTTCGCTTACGGGGACCTCTCCTACGGGACCGCCAGCTTCGCGCCACGCGACCCGGGCGACCTCGGCCGCTTCGCCCAGGCGGCTGCACGCCGCTACGCGCCACTGGGGGTTCATAAGTGGGAGGGATGGAACGAACCCAACGTCCCGATGTACCTGCAACCGCAGTACACCCGCGTCAACGGCCTGCCGGTGGCCGCGTCGCCCGCCATCTATTCGGGCCTCCAGCGCGCGTTCTACGAGGGCATCAAGAGCATCGACCCGCGGTCCCAGGTGGCCGGGGTCGTCACCTCGCCGGCCGGGAACCCGGGCGGGCTGGACCCCACCCGTGTGGTGCCCATGACGTTCGTCCGCCTGCTGGGCCGCGCGGGGCTTCGCCCGCCGATGGACGTCGTCTCGCACCACCCGTACCCGGTGCGCGCACGTACCGACAAGCCCACCCCGCCGGGTCGCGCATATGCCGACCTCTACAATCTGCGGGACATGATCACAGCCGTCGACTCCACGTATCTGCGTGGGAAGAAGCTGTGGCTCACCGAGTACGGCTTCTCCACCTCATCTGTGCCGGAATACCGCGTGATCGTCAGCCCCAAGGGCCAGGCCGCCAACATCGCCGACGCACACTGGCGCCTGTCGACGAATCGCCGCGTCTCGATGGCCGTCTACTACCTGCTCCAGGACCATCCGGGATGGAGGTCGGGGCTGTACACGCAGAACGGCGCCGCCAAGCCCGGTCGCCAGGCGTACTCACTGCCGATGTGGGCGCGAGGACGACTGGTCTACGGCCAGGTGCGCAACGCGACCGGCCGCACCCGGGTCGCGATCCAGCAGCGCCGCGGCAACCGCTGGGTCACGGCCCGCACCGTGACGACCACGGCCGACGGCTCGTTCCGGGTGCGCGTCACCGGCAGAGCGCAGCTGCGCGCACAGTGGCGCGGCACCGCACGCACCGGACAGCGCGTCACGCGCATCAGCATCCCTGTACGGGTGACCGCCTGATGGGGAGCAGTCTCCCGGGACGGGAGCACGTTCGACGCGACGCACGGTTCCGATCCTTCCAGGGACTTCATCTCCTGCGCGCGTTCCTGCGGCGGACGCTGTCGATCGCGGTCCTCGTGGCCCTCGACCTCAGCGCCCTCACCCTCGGGCTCCTCGCCGCGCTCGCCAGCGGAGTGGTGTTCAAAGGCCAGCACGTCGACTTCGGCGCCATCTGGCTGGAGGCGCGACGCGTCCTGCCCGCCGCCGCGATCACCGTGGTCCTGGTCTTCGCGCGCAACGGGCTCTACCGCGACCGCGACCGACGCGGTCGGGCCACCACGATCATCGGCAGCATCGCCGTCTCCACCGTCATCGTCGCCGCCATCATCATGGCGGACGGCAACCGGTTCACCTCCTACTACAACCCCGTCGCGGCCTTCGTGATCGTCAGCGTCGCGTGCGTCGCCCTGCGCGCGGCCCACGGAAGCCTCACATCCCTCATCTTCGACATCCTCCGCGCCGAGCGGCGGGTGGTGCTGCCCGGCCCGCCCGGACTGACCGCCGAAATCGCCGGCAGCCTCCAACGATCACAGGGACGCGAAAGCATCCCGTACCGGGTGGTCGGCCAGTTCGGCCTGACGGGGAACGGCAACGGCGAGATCTCACCGGGTCTCCGGGGAATGATCGGCGGAGGCGAGGTCGACGAGGTCATCCTGGCCGGATCCATGGGCGCCGACGCCCCTCTGCTCGAGCTCCTGGAGTACTGCCGCGTCAACGGCGTGCAGGTGCGCATGGCACCCACCGCCACCGAACTCCTGTCCCATTCGCTGCGCGCGGTGGCCGCACCGGGATTGCCGCTCTTCGCCGTCCATCCGCCGGTCCTGTCCGGAGGCGCCTTCTTCGTCAAGCGTGCCTTCGACATGATCGTGGGCACCCTCATCCTCGTCCTCGTCTCGCCGATCCTCGCCGTCGCCGCTCTCGCCATCAAGATCGAGGACGGCGGCCCCATCCTCTTCCGCAGCCGGCGCGTCGGCGTAGAGGAGACGCGCTTCGACTGCCTCAAGCTCCGCACCATGGCGGTGGACGCGGAACAGCGCCAGGCGGCCCTGGAGGATCAGAACGAGGCCGACGGAGCGCTCTTCAAGATCAAAGCGGATCCGCGTGTCACACGCGTGGGCCGCATCCTCCGCCGGTTCTCCATCGACGAGCTGACACAGCTCTTCAACGTGCTCCGCGGCGAGATGTCGCTGGTCGGCCCCCGCCCCCTCCCCGAGCGCGACTTCGATCTGCTGGACGACGTCCACAAGCGCCGCTACCTGGTGCTTCCCGGAATGACGGGCCTGTGGCAGGTCAGCGGTCGGTCCGACCTGTCGTTCGACGAGCTCGTGCGACTCGACTTCTCGTACATCGAGCGCTGGTCCGTCTGGCTGGACCTCGGCATCCTCATCCGGACGATCCCGGCCGTCCTCTTCCGACGCGGAGCGTTCTGATGGCCGACGACGCACCGACCACGGATCCGCGCGAGCTCATCCGCGAGCTGCAGGACGCGGCGGGCGAACCACCGCTCGTGCCGCTCTCGCTGGGGACCCCCCCGGCGTCGCTCCGGGCTGGCGGCGCCGGGCGGCGGTCCTTCCCAGTACTGGCTGCCCGGCGAGGTGGGCGACAGGAAGGGAAGCAGAAAGTCATCCGAGACCGGAAGCCGAACGCCGCTGTCCTTCTTGAACGCATCCACAACCTTGACTATTTCATTCACGACATTCCTCGCTCGGTATGCTGGCCATCAACCGGAGAGTTCGGTGTGTGCTGGCGGCGCCGGTCCGCTGAGGGTGCGCTTGAGCAAGCACGTTCACGCTACATCCCA
>CALMEC010000318.1 GCA_937862675.1 uncultured Actinomycetes bacterium | reverse complement strand
CGACGAGCCGTTCACGAGGCGACATCACCGTCGCGACCGGGATCGTCAGGTCGTCGCGCAGAAGTGTGTCCCGCCGCGTGACCATGCCGCGCGGGCGGCGCTCCTCGTCGATCACCACCAGGCCGCCGGTCCCGTGCACGCTCATGACATCGAGCGCGTCCTGCAGGGGGACGTCGGGCCGGACCGTGAACGGGTCGTCGATGACGAGCGCCTCCGCGCGCTTCGTGCGTGCGACCTCGGAGACCTGCTGGTCGATCGTGAGGAAGCGGTGGATGACCCCGATGCCCCCGGCGCGGGCGATCGCGATCGCCATCGGGGCCTCGGTCACCGTGTCCATGTTCGCGGCCACGATCGGTGCCCGCAGGGCGATCCGCGGCGTCAGGTGACCGGTGGTGTCCACGTCTCCGCGCGATGCGACGGGACTCCGCTGGGGGACCAGGAGGACATCGTCGTAGGACAGGGCAAGGGGGAAGGATTCGATGTTCATCGGGACCGAGGATAGACCAGCGGTGATCCCGGCCCGCTAGGCTCGCACGGTGCGAACCACCCTGACCGCACTTCTCCTCGTCCTGGCGACGTTCCTCGCCGCCTGTGGCGGATCGGATCCGGTCATGACCGGGACGCTGGCCGTGGGACGGACCGTGGGGGCGGACCAGTACCTGGCGGACGCTGCGGCCGGGGCGCAGGCCGTCCGTGACGTCGCGTCCGCCGTGGCGGCACTCCCGGCGCGGGCCACCCCGGCGTCGCTGAAGGCGATGGCGGGGGACCTGACCGAGCCGATCCGGCAGGCGGAGGGCGCATCTCAGCGGCTCTCGGCGATGCGACTCGAGGACCAGAGGCTCGAGAGCCAGCGTGCCCAGAGCGCGACCGCCTACACGCAGGTGCTGGCGGCCATGCGCCGGCTCCAGAGCGCGGCGCGCTCCGGTGAACCCGAGGCCGCTCGCAAGGCCGCGGTCGACCTCGACGCGGCGGTGCAGCAGCTCACGCAGATCCGCCGGACAGGGGACTGACCCCGTCCGGGTGACCGGACCGGTCGCTCGCCCCGGCCACTCGTCCGGACACAGGTGGCCACAGCCGGCTGGCTGCGGCGCGTCCTGGGGTCCGCGTGCGTCCGGTCGCCGCGCGCGGACGGACCCCGTCCGGCTGCTCATGCTTTCGCGGGGTGCTGCCGATGAGGTTCGTGCTCCCGCGAATCGCGGGTCCGTGATCCGATGTACGGCGCAGGCCAAGGACGGTGACCAGCTTCACATGCACGACCGAGCACCACATCCCCTCACCGCGCGCCGGACCGTCCGGGCGGGCTTTCTCACCGCTCGCCGGGGGACGGCCCGATGAGCGGGCGCATCCGGATGCAGGTGCAGCCCTGCCGCCCGGCCATCCTGGTCGGCGACACGGACCGCCGGGACCGGGCGCAGCGGCGGCGGCTCGCGGTGGCGGGGCCGGCCGGACTGAGCCTGCTCCTCGCCGGGGGCGCCCTCATGATCTGGGTCGCCGTCGTGGCGTTCGACGGCCATGAGCTCTGGCCGCACGCGGCGTGGGTCTTCACGGCGATCGCCTGCGTCCTCGCCGGCGTCGCCCTGCTTCTCATCTCTCTTCCCCGGGTCGGGCGCGAGCGCGCCGACCATCACAGGACTCCCTCGACGACCGCCTCGGTGGCGACCGGGGGATCCTCAGACGGTGGGAACCCGCTGGGAGGCCGGGTTCCCACCATCTGAGCAGCCCTTCGTCCCGGGCCTCGGCCCGGGACGGAACGGCCAGGCCATCAGCCGACGGCGAGCGCCTCGTTGAGGCCGGCCTCGTGCTCGTGGACCGCGGTCCACGGGATGAGGATGTCGCGGCCGTCGAGCTCCACGTCGTTCTGGGCCTTCAACTTGCCGAACGCGGTGGTGACCGCCTCACGTGACGCCCCCACGAGCGACGCCCACTGCGCATGCGTCAGGTCGAGCTGGAGGCGGATGCCGTCCTTGCCGGTGACGCCGAACCGCTCGGCCAGCTGGTGGAGCCGGGCCCGCAGGCGATCCTCCACCCGCATCTCGCTGACCATGGCGATGGTCTGGGAGAGCGTGTTGACCCGCTCCGAGAGCATGGCGGCCAGGTTGCGTCCGAGGCGCGGGTACCGCGTGGACAGTGCCTCGAGAGCACGTGCGGGGAGCGGTGAGATCGCCGACGCCTCGAGTGAGGCCAGGCCGGGAGGGGTGACGTTGCCGAGCGTGGACCAGATGGAACCGGGCTCGAGGATGGCCACCATCACCTCGTGGTCGGGGGAGATGCGCTCATAGAGCGCGAGCCGTCCCTCGCGGACCAGATAGACGTGGTCCAGTCGCTCGAGCGGAGCGGGCTCCTCGGCGCCCTGCGGCCACCGGATCATGCCGAGCCGGGCCTCGAGGATGTCGAGGTCCGCGTCCGGGATACCGGAGAACAATTCCATCCGACGGAGGGGGAGTCGATCGGGGGAATCAGCGAGGCGGAGCTTGTTGGTACGGGACTGCGCTGCTGTGCTGACGCGGCTGGGTCGAGAGGGCCGCTTCACGGGAGGGGCTGTTGACATGGACGGAGCCTGCCAACCCATTGTTAGCCTCAGGTGAAGGCGATGAGGATTTTTGGTGGGTTCGCCGATTCCTATTCGTCGAATGGCGCAAAAGGTATGGATCGGGCGATGGCGTCGTCGATCGTGAGGCCCGATTGCTGCATGAAGAACGGCGTCAGGAGATTCAGGACCGGACGGCATGCCGGGCAGATCGGGAGCGGCGGGGGAGGCGGTAGCTCCGCGGTGGCGCCGCTGATCGTGTAGACGGACCCGTCGTAGCGCGAGCAGTATTCGCAGCCGGCCTTGACGTCCAGGCGGACCAGGTCGATCTCCTCGTCGCGCAGCGTCGCCAGGTAGGCGTGCTGCCGTTCCAGATACGCCTGCGCGTCTGCCGCCAGGGCCTCGCGGGCCTCGCCCGTCCAGCCCTCGCGGATCGCCGTGGCGAAGGGTTCCGGGGGGTCGGCGACCCCCCGGAACCGCTCCGTCCAGGCGTCGATCTCCGCGGCCCAGTCCCGTACCGGAGGACCGTCGGCCGCGGGCGTCGTCACGGGACCCAGTCCACCGGGACGGCCGCGGGGATGAGCTTCGCATCGGCGGCACGGCGGAGGAGCTCGGCGACCGCCTCACGTCCGTCGTCCCCGTAGTCCAGGGTGCGGTCGTTGACGTACATGTCGACGAATCGGTCCGTCAGGTCGTCGTTGAGACCGCGGCCCCACTTGCCGGCGTACTCGAGCGCGGGACTCCGGTGCTCCAGTCCGTAGGCGATGCTGTCGCGCAGCACCCCGGAGAGCCGGACCATCGTGTCCTCCCCCAGGTCGCGGCGGACGGCGTTGGCCCCGAGGGGAAGCGGCAGGCCGCCGGTGGGCTCGTCCCACCACACGCCCAGGTCCACCACCAGCTGGAAGCCGTTGTCGGCGTAGGTCAGCTGGCCCTCGTGGATGACGAGCCCGGCGTCCGCGCGCCCCTCGGCGACGGCGTCGAAGATCTCGTCGAACGGGGTGACGACCGGGTCGGCGATCTTCCCGATCAGGAGCTGGAGCTCGAGGAAGGCGCTGGTCCAGAGGCCGGGCACGGCGATGCGCTTGCCCTGGAGGTCCGCGACGTCCATCGGCTCCT
>CALMEC010000317.1 GCA_937862675.1 uncultured Actinomycetes bacterium | reverse complement strand
TATTGCGGACTCTGCCGATGCGGCCGGTGTGGCGCAAGGGCCGGACGAGGCTCGTTGCCAGGGCTTCACCGAAGGAGGAACTTCCTGCAATCTCTGCGGTCGGCCGGTCGTGGAACGCCACACGCGCGGCGGCGCCGACCCGGGTCCGGCAGGCTGTGTCGGAGAGACCGAAAACCGCACCACCGAGGTCGTCCGTGCTCGAACGTTTCATGATCCGCCAGATCCTCTTCCGGCTCGACCCGGAGCGGGCGCACACCCTCACACTCCGGGCGCTCCGCGTGATGGGGCGCATGCCCGGCGCCGAGCGGGCGCGCTCACGACGCACCGTCTCCGACCCACGTCTTCGACAGGAGATCTTCGGGCTGACGTTCGAGAACCCGGTCGGGCTCGCGGCCGGCCTCGACAAGCAGGCGGAGGCCATCCCCGTCTGGGCGCGCCTCGGCTTCGGCTTCACCGAGGTGGGCACGATCACCGCCGAGCCGCAGCCGGGCAATCCGCAGCCGCGCGTCTTCCGTCTTCCCGACGACGACGCCCTCATCAACCGCTTCGGCTTCAACAGCGAGGGCTCCGCGGCGGTCGTCCGGCGGCTGGTGAAGGACGAGATGGCGGGCCGGGCACACCGCATCCCGCTGGGAATCAACATCGGGAAGACCAAGGCGGCTGAGGACGCGGAGGCGGACTACCTCACCACGTTCGGCCGGGTGGCACCGCACGCCGACTACATCACGATCAACGTGAGCTCACCCAACACTCCCGGCCTACGCGACCTGCAGGAGCGTTCGGCGCTGGAGGGCCTCGTCTCGCGCATCGCGGAGGTCAACCGCGTGCAGCGCACCCCCCGGCCCATCCTGGTGAAGGTGGCCCCGGACCTCGATGACGCCGCGCTCGACGCGATCGTCGACCTTGCCTCCGAGTACGCCCAGGGGATCATCATCTCCAACACCACCCTGTCGCGTGAGGGGCTGCGCTCACCACATCGCGACGAGGCGGGCGGCCTCTCCGGGCGTCCGGTGCGCAGCCGGTCCACCGACATGATCCGGCGGGCCAACGGACGTGTTCCCCTCCTTCCCATCATCGGGGTCGGCGGCATCTTCAGCGGTGCGGACGCCTGGGAGAAGATCATCGCCGGCGCATCGCTGGTGCAGGTCTACACGGGGTTCGTCTACCAGGGACCCGGGCTCATCCGGAACATCAACCGGGACCTCGTCCGCTTCATGGACCGCGACGGCGTGCACACGCTGGCCGACGCGGTGGGCCGCGGGTAGAGACAGCCCGAACGGGCGGTGTTCGACGCCGGCGAACGGATGATTCGACTCTCCGTCGTGTGCCGTGCCGGTCGTTCGCCGGTCGCGGCATCGGTGATCCGGCCGAGCGGCCGTCTGCGGCGTGTCATGTCCGGTGCCTGGCACCGGACATGACAGCGCATCTGGCGGTCCATTGGTCGAAACCGTTCGTGTGCAGGGTTTTCATGCTCTGGCGTCTGCGGCGTGTCATGTCCGGTGCCTGGCACCAGGCATGACACGCGGGCTTTGGCCTGAGCCGGGATCGTCCCGGATACGGAGAGTCACCGGACGGCATGAGGGCCTCTCGGCGCGGGGGGCGAAGAGGGCCGATGCGTCCACGGCGACGCCCACGGCATACGAGATGGCCACCCTGACGCCGTTGTCGTGAGACCCGGAATCCACGATCTGACACGTGGTGTGCCGGGCAGGCCGGGGAGCTTGCACTGTGAGGCATGCGCGCTACGGTGAATTTACTTCGTATTACGATGTGAAAGTGAGGAGAGATGCCCACAATCCACGAACTGACCACAGCGGTCGTGGGGTACCAGACACGCGCCGCGGACGGAACGACGGTCGTCGGTGAGGTGCAGGGCGTCCGGCCACGCGGCATCCGGATCCACAAGATCCCGGGCCACCCCCGCCACCATGGTTACGTACCCGCCGAGGCGGTCGACCGGATCGAGCCGAACACGAACACGGTGTTCCTCGTCCCCGGTGTGGGCCTGACGGAGATCGTCGACGCACCCGTTCCGCCGGACGAGAGTCCCGACGGATGGCACGTCAGCGACGACTGGTGGGCCGACCTGCTCGGCCACTACGGGCTGTCCGACCCCGAGGGGAAGGGCAGCGGGCCCTTCCTCCACGCCGACCGGAAGTAGATGATCTGGGGGATGGAGAATCACAAGGCCCCCACCCTCGAGGACTATCAGCGCACGGCGGTGCTCCGCGCCGCCGTGCGCCACTTCCTCCACCGGGGCGAGAGCGCCGCCCGTCGTGCGGGACTCACGCCTCAGCGTCAGCAGCTGCTGCTCATGATCAAGGGGGCGGCGGGGGGCAACGAGACCGCCACCGTGACCGAGCTTGCCGAACGCATGTGCCTCGCCCAGAGCACGGTCACCGAGCTCGTCTCGCGGGCCGAGGCCGTCGGCCTCCTCGTGCGTGGAACCTCCGAGCACGACGGACGTGTCTCGAACCTGCGGCTCACCCCGGAGGGCGAACGACGTCTGGAGGCGACCGTCATGGACCTGCGCGCCGACCGGGAGGCGCTCATGGACGTCATCGAGCTTCTGCGGCAGGCGGGCCCCGGCACCTCTCCCGGGCGGGCGGGGGCGGGGGGGAGGGGTCGCTCACCCCGGGCCCCGCCGACGAGGACCCGAGTGGCGCCCCC
>CALMEC010000316.1 GCA_937862675.1 uncultured Actinomycetes bacterium | reverse complement strand
ATGGCCTCGACCAATCGACTCGGTGCACTCGTCGCCGTGGTTTTCGGGGCATCGCTCCTTGCGGTGTTGGCCCCCGCGGGGCCCGCTGCGGCGGCGACCCAGACAACGACGGTCCAGGCACCGATCCGGATCGAGGTGAAGTCCAAGGAGACGCCGATTCCCGACGGCACCAGCTACTACTGCGCGGTCGGGTCGTTCGTATCGTTCAGTGAGCGTGCCGGCTGGACTCCGGAGACGGTCACCTACGACTATCCGACCAGCGCCACGACGAGGGGGCCTTATTCCGAGCCGATCGGCGGGGCGCCGTACGACGACGGGGCGAGCATCAACGGCCTGACCTTCCCACCGGGAGGCGCGCATCAGACACAGATCGGCGACTTCTCCTATCGCCAGGGCGGCACCCCTGGCGATGGGTGCCTGGCAATGCAGCAGAGGGCCAGAGAGCTCCTCGGCGACACGGCGATCATCACCTACACGCGCACCACGGTGGACGTTTCGCAGAAGTGCGCCAAGGCCCAGAACACGTACAAGGCAGCGAACGCGAAGGTCCGCACGGTCCAGGTCAAGGTCACCAGACTCAACACGCAGGTCAAGCAGATCACGAAGAACCTCAGGGCGGCCCAGAAGGCAGGCAAGACCGGTCAGGCTCGCAGTCTGGCCAAGTCTCTCGCGAGCAAGAAGACGTTGCTGTCCGGCCAGAGGAAGAAGCTCACGGACGCGAAGAAAGTCCGCGCCCGACAGGCTTCGGCCGCAGCCAAAGCCTGTCGCGACTAGCGAACCTCGGCCGTCACCGGCTGGTCGACGCCACAAGAAGCGTCTGCGCAATCTGGTTGCCGCGGGCACGATGAGGTTCGTTGCCTCCACCGTGAAACCGCGTTCGGTGTGGTCCAGCCGCTTGACGTGCACCTGACCACCGGTGGCAAGCGCCTTCGAGGGCAGCCGACGCGGTGCGACGGCGCTGGTCGGGTTCCTGCGGCTCTCGTTCTTGAGATTCGCCCCGCGCGGGGGAGTCCCCGTCTGCGTCGTCCCCCGTGCTCGGTCCCGATTCGGCGGTCGTCATGGCGACAGCCCGGTCAGGTGATTGACGAAAGACGGTCCCGTCGGATCGCCGAGGTCCGCGCGGGCGTGTCTGCGGGCGGTGGGCGTCGCGGTTCCCTCAACGGCGGAGGTATCGGCCCGGGCTGGTTCCGAGCTCTGCGGTGAACGCCGTCACGAAGGCGGACGGTGTCGTGTAGCCGACGGCGGGTGCCGTCCGGGTGACGGACATGCCGGCGGCGAGGTAGTCCAGAGACCCGAGTATGCGGGATCGTCGCCTCCATGCGCCGAGAGTCGTGCCGGTCTCGGAGAGGAAGGCGCGTTCGAGCGTCCGGCGGCTCGCTCCGACCGCGCGGGCGACCTCCGGCAGCGGCATGCCCGGACGATCGGTGATGAGCCGAGCCGCGGCACGCGCCGCATCCGAGGCGGCGGGTGAGGGGAGCCAGAGCGCAGCATCGGGCGCGCGGTGGAGCTGATCGACGAGCAGGTGGAGGAGCGCCCGATCAAGCCGGTCGTCGGAGTGGAGCGGCGCGGTGCGCACCGCGTACAGCAGAAGCTCGCGTACAAGTCCGGTGACGTCGATCATGCGTGCACCGGGCGGCAGTGCCCGCAGGGCGGTCGCGAAGTAGAGCGTGCGCACCGCCACGGGGAATCGGTTGACGATCTCGACGGGCTCCCCGCCGGGGATCCACAGGGCGCGCCGGGGCGGGATCGTCCAGGAACCCGCACCCGATGCGACGGTCATCGTCCCACGTGCGGTGTACAGGAGCTGGTCCCAGCCGTCCTCGATCGGCAGCACCGCACGGCCGGGTGGGTGGGTGACCGCGTAGCCGCGCACAGACGGCTTGTCACTGTGTCGTACATTCGACATTTGTTGTCGAAGATTACGTTTCATGACGAGATGAGCGCTGCCATCATGCACGCATGCCCTCCAACCTGGCCCACTTTTCCATCAACGCCGACGACGTGCCCGCCGCCCGTGCCTTCTACGAACGGGTCTTCGGCTGGACCTTCACCGCATGGGGGCCGCCGGGCTTCTTCCAGATCCGCACCGGGACGGAGGACGCCCCCGGTGTCCCCGGCGCTCTGCAACGGCGGCGAGAGCTCGTCGAGGGCCGGCCCACCATCGGTGCGGAATGCACCTTCGCCGTCGATGACGTCGATGCCACCGCACGGTCGATCGTCGCGGCGGGCGGCACCATCCTGCTCGACCGCTTCACCATCAGCGGCGTCGGCCACCTCATCTTCTTCGAGGACCCGGCGGGCAATGCGATCGGCGCGATGCAGTACGACCCGGCCGCCGAGTAGCAGGAGGCCGGCGGAGCGGGCAATCGACCGGGAAGGCGGGATCGGGACCGGTCGGGCGTCTCCACGCTTCGGTCTCCCGGTGGCGGCGTCGGACCGCGCTCGGCCGGTGGCCGGCCGTGACGTCGGCGCGCGTGCGGGCGCGTCCCTCGTCGGCGGCGTCGGCCGGCCGCGTCCCGGCGGAACCGATCCCGACCGGAGCTACGGCGAATCCGCCCGGATCGACCGATGGGACGGCCCGGTCGAGAGGACGATCCGGTGCCTACTCCTTGTCGGCCGGCGGCTCCCCGGTGCGCAGCAGCGAGCGGAACGTCTTGTAGCCGATCCGCTTCCCGGCGGTGACGAGGGTGTCGCCCTTCTCCAGGCGCGTGGCCGGCATGACGGCCGTCACCGGCTCCGGGTCACGCAGGATGGCCAGAACGGTGATGCCCCCGAGGCTCCGGAAGCGGCACTCCTCCAGGGTCTTCCCGATGAGCGGGCTGTCGTCCGGCACCGGGGTCCACTCGATGGACAGCTCGCCGAGCGCCATCTCGAGCTCCTCGACGATCTTCGGCCGTTCGAAGGCGCCACCGACGATGGCGCTCATCTGCCGGGCCTCCTCGTCGTTCAGCTCGATGACCGCGGCGGGCTCGTCGTCATCCGTGTGACGGAAGACGTAGACCTCGCGGTTGCCGTCGATGTGCTGGATGACGGCCAGTCGGCTCCCGGTGTGGGTCTGGAGCGTGAACTTGGTGCCGACCCCCGGAAGGCGGGTCTGGCGTACCTCATGGTTCATGAAGGTCCTTGAGCATGTGAGCGTGGACGGATGAATCGACGACCCATCCATTTGGATTGTTTCATGACGACGAGCCCGAGTGTGGCGGTGGCCAGTACGTAGAGACCGGCGAAGGCCACGATCTGGGTCCGGACGTCCTCGGGAATCGACTTGTTGCGGCTGGCGATGTCGGCCAGGATGATGGTGAACTCGCCGTGCGCGACGAGCGCCGCCCCGGTGTTGAGGCCACGGCGCGGCGAGAACCCGGTGACGGCGGCGCTCGCGAATCCGGTGGCGATCTTCCCGACGAGGGTCGCGGCGACGGCGAGCGCCAGGAGCCATCCGACGCTGTCGATGGCCGTGACGTCGATGGACAGGCCGAACACGAAGAAGAAGAGGGCGGCGAACAGATCCCGCAGGCTGAGCATGCGCGACTCGAGCTGTTCCCGGATCGGGGTGTCCGCCAGCAGCACCCCGGCCATGAGCGCGCCGATGGCCTCCGACATGCCCATGGCGTGCGCGATCGCCGACATGCCGATGAGGATCGCCATCGAGAACAGGAGCAGGAGCTCGGCGTCGAGGCGGGAGAGGAACGCGGACAGGTGACCGGCGAAGAACCGGGCCGCGACGATGCCCACACCCACATAGCCGATCGCTTTCATGAGCGCGACGATGCTCACGAGGATCCCGCCCGTCTCCGACGCCGAGAACCCGAGGAACACGGCGATGGCGAGGTCCTCGAACACGAGGATCGCCAGGATCAGGTCCGTCTCGTCGTCCGCGAGCCGCTTGAAGTCGATGAGGCCCTTCACCGTGAGGGCGCTCGAGGAGACGTAGATGGCGCCCGCGAGGATGGCGGCCGCCATCGACACGCCGAACACGGCGATCCCGACGGCGACGCCGAGCCCGGCGTTGATGAGGAGGTCGACCGGCCCGGCGCGGGTCATGTACCGGCCCGTGCGCGTCAGCCGGCCGAAGCTGAACTCCAGCCCGAGTAAGAACAGCAGGAAGATTATCCCCACCTCCGCCAGGAACGTGGTGCCCTCCGCCCCCCCCCCCGCCGAGAAGAAGTGCGGCTGGTGGGGGCCCA
>CALMEC010000315.1 GCA_937862675.1 uncultured Actinomycetes bacterium | reverse complement strand
CGGAATCAACGCCTTCTCCGTGTACGGCAGATACCGGCTACGCCCGCACCTGGCCACCAGCGAGGCGGGGAATCGTCGGAGGGGCCGCCCGAAATGACGAAGGGCGGCCATCCGGCCGCCCTTCGAAGAACAGAACCGGTGGAACCGGCTACTTCGCCTTGATCTCCTCGGCGATGCTCTGCGGCACCGGGTCGTAGCGCTCGAACTGCATGGTGAACACGGCGCGGCCCTGTGTCGCGGACCGCAGCGACGTCGCGTAGCCGAACATCTCCGACAGCGGCACCAGCGCCGAGACCACCTCGACGGTGTCGCGCGGCTCGATGCCCTGGATCTGTCCGCGACGACGCGAGATGTCACCGCTGACCGGGCCGGTGTAGTCGCTGGGCGTCTCGACGACGACGTTCATCATCGGCTCGAGCAGCACGGGGCTGGCCTTCTGCGCCGCGGCCTTGGCGGCCATGGAACCGGCGATCTTGAACGCCATCTCCGACGAGTCGACGTCGTGGTACGAACCGTCGATGAGCTGGACCTTGACGTCCACCATCGGGAACCCGGCGATGACGCCCGACTCGAGCGCCTCCTTGATGCCCTGGTCGACGGCCGGGATGTACTCCTTCGGAATCGCACCACCGACGATCTTGTTCTCGAACTCGTAGCCCTTGGCCGGCTCGTTCGGCTCCATCGCGATGTAGACGTGGCCGAACTGGCCGCGACCACCGGTCTGGCGGACGAACTTGCCCTCGACCTTCTCCACGCGCTTGCGGATGGTCGCGGTAGGCGACCTGCGGCTTGCCGACGTTGGCCTCCACACCGAACTCACGGGTGAGACGGTCGACGATGATCTCCAGGTGGAGCTCGCCCATACCGGCGATGAGGGTCTGGCCCGTCTCCTCGTCCGTGCTGACACGGAAGGTCGGGTCCTCCTCGGCGAGGCGCTGCAGACCGGTGGACAGCTTGTCCTGGTCGGCCTTCGTCTTCGGCTCGATCGCCACCTCGATGACCGGCTCGGGGAAGGTCATCTGCTCAAGGATCACCGCGTTCGCCGGGTCGCACAGCGTGTCGCCCGTCGTGGTGCTCTTGAGGCCCACCGCAGCCACGATGTCTCCGGCCGACGTGGTGGTGATGTCCTCGCGCGAGTTGGCGTGCATCCGCAGCAGACGGCCGGCACGCTCCTTGCGGTCCTTGGTGGCGTTGATGATGCCGTCGCCGGCGTTGAGCGTCCCGGAGTAGACACGGAGATAGGTGAGGCGGCCGACGTACGGGTCGCTCATCACCTTGAAGGCGAGCGCGGCGAACGGCGCCGAGGCGTCGGACTCACGCGTGATGGGCTCCTCCGTGCGGGGGTCGACGCCCTCCGCCGGGGGGATGTCGAGCGGCGACGGGAGGTAGTCCACGACGGCGTCCAGGAGCCGCTGCACACCCTTGTTCTTGAACGACGATCCGCAGAGGACCGGGGTGACCACGATGGAGAGCACACCCGCGCGGAGCGCCTTGCGCAGGACCTGCTCGGTGATCTCGCCGCCCTCGAGGTAGAGCTCGGCCAGCTCGTCGTCGGCGTCGGCGAGCGCCTCGATGAGGGCCTCGCGCGCCGCCTCGGCCTCGGCCAGGCGGTCCTCCGGGATCGGGTCCTCGGTCACGTCGGTCCCGAGGTCGTCGTGGTAGTTGATCGCGGTCATGGTGACCAGGTCGATCATCCCCACGAACTCGGACTCGGAGCCGATGGGCAGCTGGATCGGCACGGCGTTGGCGCCGAGGCGCTTGCGCATGGTCTCGATGGCGCGGGCGAAGTTGGCGCCCATCCGGTCCATCTTGTTGACGTACGCGATGCGCGGCACGCCGTAGCGGTCGGCCTGACGCCAGACGGTCTCGGTCTGCGGCTCCACGCCGGCGACCGAGTCGAACACCGCGACGGCGCCGTCGAGCACGCGGAGCGACCGCTCCACCTCGACGGTGAAGTCGACGTGCCCCGGGGTGTCGATGATGTTGATGCGGTGGTCGCGCCACTCACAGGTGGTGGCGGCGCTCGTGATGGTGATCCCGCGCTCCTGCTCCTGCGCCATCCAGTCCATGGTGGCGCCACCCTCGTGCACCTCACCGATCTTGTGGGTGCGTCCGGTGTAGTAGAGGATCCGCTCGGTAGTCGTGGTCTTGCCGGCATCGATGTGGGCCATGATCCCGATGTTCCGGGTGCGCTCCAGAGAGACGGCCTTGTTGGTGGACACGGATGCTCCTTACGAACGGTCGACAGGCCCGCGCGTGCGTCGGCACATCCGACACACCCGCGCGGACCTCAAGAGAGAGAAGTTCCTACCAGCGGTAGTGGGCGAACGCCCGGTTGGCCTGCGCCATGCGGTACACGTCGTCCTTGCGCTTGAACGCGCCGCCCTGCGAGCCGAGTGCGTCGAGCAGCTCGTTGGCGAGGCGCTCGCTCATCTGCTTCTCACGACGCTCCCGGGAGAAGCGGACGATCCAGCGGATGGCGAGGGTGCGGCCGCGGCGGGCCGGGACCTCCATCGGCACCTGGTAGGTGGCACCGCCGACACGGCGGGACTTGACCTCGAGGGCCGGGGGGACGTTGCGGATGGCCTCTTCCATGACCTGGACCGGGTCACGGCCCGTGCGGTCGCGGATGGCCTCCAGCGCGTCGTAGACGATGGACTCGGCGGTGGACTTCTTACCGTCCCTCAGAACCCGGTTGACGAGCTGTGAGACGACGACGTTGTCGTAGACGGGGTCGGGGACGACCTCACCGAAACTGGCCGCGTTTCGACGTGGCATTACTTGGGAGCCTTTGCGCCGTACTTTGAACGTGCCTGCCGACGGTCGCTGACACCAGCGGCGTCGAGGGCGGCGCGGATGATCTTGTAGCGCACACCCGGAAGGTCCTTGACACGACCGCCGCGGATGAGCACCACCGAGTGCTCCTGCAGATTGTGGCCCTCGCCACCGATGTAGCTGGAAACTTCGTACCCGTTGGTCAGACGCACACGGCAAACCTTTCGAAGGGCCGAGTTCGGCTTCTTGGGCGTAGTCGTGTAGACGCGGGTGCACACGCCCCGCTTCTGGGGCGAATAGGACAGGGCTGGAAACTTGGACTTCCACGCCGGCTCCTTGCGGCCGGTGCGAATCAACTGACTGGTCGTCGCCATACTTCCCTTCTGATCAAAAAAAGCGAGGCCGCCTGCAGGCGGCCCGTCCGGAATTTGAAGATGTTGCGCCGTATGCCCTGGCGACAAGGCCGACGATTGTAGGAATCGCGCCTGGAGGTGTCAAGAAGATTGGTGCGATGCGGCAGGAATTGGGTGCCCCGATCGGAGCCGGCGCAGTCACCGAATGCCGGACTCATGCATCGCCGGCCGGCATCCCCACACGCAGACGGGAAAGATAACTGCGCACCGCTTCGCGATACCCTTCGCTGCTGGTCACGGTCCGGCCCCCGGCCAATACCAGGATGAAATCACCGCGCGGTGTCCGGCTGACCTCGCGCAGGTGGTTCACGTTCACCAGGCAGGAACGGCTGATACGCAGCATGGGTTCGGAGCGCACCGCGTGTTCGGCCTGGGCCAGCGTGCTGCGCACGTGAAAGGCATCCTGGCCCACGGCCAGCTTCACGTAATTGCGATCGGCCTCGACCAGTTCCACCTGCGCAACTTCCAGCATGCGCATGCTGCCGCCCGATTCGACCATGATCCGGGGGCGCGCATCAGCAGCGCCACGAAACCGGACAAGCCGTTCCACCAGCTGTGCCAGCTCCTGTTCACGGCTCGATCCTCCGCCCGCTCCGGCACGCCGGCGCACCCGGTCCATGGTCCTGGCAAAGCGCTCCTCGTCGAATGGCTTGAGCAGATAGTCGGTGGCACATACCTCGAATGCTTCCAGCGCGTGATGGTCGTAGGCGGTCACGAAAACAATGAGCGGCAGGGCATGCGAATCGAGTTCACGCGCCAGCGCAAGACCGCTCATGCCTTCCATCTGGATGTCGAGGAACAACAGATCCGGCGGCTGGCGGCGGATGGCCTCCAGCGCCTTGCGCGGATCACCGAACTCGCCCGTCAGGAGAAGGTCTGGCGCCCGCGCGCAATACTCGCGCAGCACGCGCCGCGCAGCGGGCTCATCATCCACGATCATGACGTTCATGCCCGCACCGGAGCGGCATCGCGCAGCTGCGGCAGCACGATTTCCGCCTTCCATTCGGCAGCCGTCCCGGGCCCGGCAACCAGCCTCGCCCTCGATCCGAACTGCACTTCGAGGCGTTCACGCACATTGCGGATTCCGATGCCTTCGCCGTGAGCCTGGCTCGCACCCACCATGGTGTTGATCACCCGCAACACGAGTTCCTCCCCCACCGGTGAAGCCTCGACCCGGATCGACACGGCACCATCATGCCCGGACAATCCGTGCACCACTGCATTTTCCACCAGCGGCT